>JAUJNU010000033.1 GCA_030448085.1 Actinomycetota bacterium
CAGGCGCCGAGGACGATGGCGACGTTGCTACCGGAAACCGCCAACAGGTGGGACAGGCCCGCGGCGCGGAACTTCTCGATGGTGGCCGGAGGTATCCCCGAGGTGTCTCCGATCGTGAGCCCCCGGATCAGGTCCCGCTCGGGAGAGGGCACAACCTCGGTGGCCCGCTCCAACCCGCCACGAACAGCGGCAGCCGCCGCCATCGGACCTCCCCGGGGCGGTGACAGATCGATGTCCAGCACCTGCACCTCTGCCCCCGCCCCCTGGCGCTTCCGGGCGACCGAGAAGGGATCGTGCGCAGGCAAGGGCACGAGACGGAACCGTCCGGAGAAACTCGATCCAGCGAGCCCCGCCTGGCCGTCGATGACCCCCCGCCCCGGATCCTCGACCCTTCCGTGGCGCGCGCACTCGAGCCGATCGAGCCGCACGAACGTGCCGAGCCCACTGCCGGTCTCGAGGATCGACCCCGCCCCTGAGCACGACGGGACCCTCGCCGCGAGCAGCTCCAGCGGCGACCGGTGCGCGGTGCGCACGTGAACCGCCACCACGCCGGCGCAGAGCCCGGCCGCGGCGACGGCGGCAAGGCGCGCACGTGGGCTCCTGCGCCAGGTGGAGGCGTGCGCCGCCCCCAGCCCCGCCACGAGGAGCGCGGGGGACCAAGCTCCCCGCCACCCCCATACGGCACCCGCGGCCACCCCGGCGGTCGCGACCCAGACCCGTGCGGTTGTCGGGTCCATCAGACGGTGACATAGGGCCGCAAAGCCTCGAGCGTGGCCGGCCCGATGCCCGTCACCTCGAGGAGCTGCTCGACCGACTCGAAGCTCCCGACCTCGTCGCGGTAGGTGAGGATCGCGAGCGCCGTGACCGGGCCGACACCCGGGATCGCCTCGAGCTGAGCCTGGTCGGCTGTGTTGAGGTCCACCGGGGCGAGGCCCGCGTCGGTCGGCCCCGGAGATGCGGCCCCGGTTGGGGCGGACGAAGTCGCCTCACCCCTACGAGGGACGTCCACCTTGGCTGCGTCTTCGAGGATCTCCGCAAGGTTCAGCCCCCCGAGGTCGGCGTTGTCCGTGGCTCCCCCCGCAGCCGCGACGGCGTCCGCCACGCGTTGACCTTCGATCAGCTGGTAGAGGCCGGGCTTCCTCACCGCTCCCGCCACGTGGACGAAGATGGCGCCGCTCGCCACGGACGGCGCGGCGCTGGGGGCGCTCCCAGAGGACACCGTGGGTGACACCGACGGCGGCGCGATGAGGGCGGGGGCGTGCCGGGTCCAAGACGCGATCGAGATCAACAGAGCGGCACCGACGAGGGCCAGCGCGCCGCGGGCATGGGCGCGGCCCCCGGACACCGCCTCCAGACGATCCCGCCAACCGCCGGGCAGCTCCACGTCTCGCACCCGGGACATCCCATCCGTCTGCGGTCGAGAACGTGGTGACCCTCACCACCTTCGCTATCGGATGATGGGGCCATGACGATAGACATCCGCCGCTCCGGCGGAGAGGACATGAAGAGGTTCCTCACCGTCTGCGAGAGCGCCTTCGGCGAGGGGGCCGCCGAAGAAGACGTCGCAAGGTTCAGCCGCCTCCTCCCGGCGGACCGAACGTGGGCGGCCTGGGACGGCGGCGACATGGTGGGCACCGCAGGGTCGTATCCCTTCCACCTCGCGATCCCCGGGGGCACCATTCCGGCCTCGGGCGTGACGATGGTCGGGGTCCTTCCGAGTCACACCCGGCGCGGGATCCTCACCGAGATGATGAAGGAGACCCTCGAGCATGCACGGGCGGGCGGCGAGAGCGTCGGCGTCCTGTGGGCCTCGGAAGGATCCATCTACGGCCGCTACGGATACGGGGTCGCGACGAAGCAATCGCGGATCGAGGCCGACGTCAAGGTCGCGTGGAGAGACTCGAGCCCGCCCCGGGGCCGGGTTCGCCTGGTGCCTCCCCTCGAGGCGATCCCCGAGTTGAGCGACGTCTACGAACGGATCCACACCATCTCGCCGGGGACGGCGGCGCGATCCGAAGACTGGTGGCGCTATCACCGTCTGGACGACAACGCCCAATCCCGCGGCCGCGCGGGGCCGCTCTTCTGCGCTCTCCTCGAGCTGGACGGGAGGACCGAAGGCTACGCGCTGTACCGCGTCGAGCAAGAGTGGGCGAGCGGGTTCGCGAACTCCACCCTGCGGGTGGCCGAAGCCCTCGGAGGCACACCCGAGGCGACGCGGGAGATCTGGCGCTTCCTCTTCAAGATCGATCTCGTGGCAAGGGTGGAGGGCTGGTGGCTACCTATCGACCATCCCCTGTTCCTGATGGTGGCGGAACCGCGGCGCTTGAAGGTAGGGGTCACGGACGCGCTGTGGCTGCGCTTGGTGGACGCCCGGGCCGCGTTGTCGGAGCGGAGCTACGGAGCAGAGGACCGGATCGTGATCGAGCTGACCGATCGCTTGCTGCCAGGGAACGAGGGCGTGTGGGCTCTCGACACCCGCGCGGGGGACCCGGTCATAGAGCGTGTGTCCGAGGAGGCAGACGTGGCTCTCGACATCAGCGACCTCGGGTCCCTCTTCCTCGGCGGGTTCACGACGTCCGACCTCTTGAAGGCCGGTTTGGGCGAGGCCAAGAGCGAGGGGGCGGCGGCACGGATGGATGCTCTGTTCGGGACACCCACGGCCCCCTTCTGCCCAGAGATCTTCTGATTGCTGCGCCAGGACCTCCGGCAGTTCCCCCGAGGCGCGTGGGTTCTTTTCGGCGGCAGCTTCATAAACCGGTTCGGCAGCTTCATCTCCGTCTTCCTCGTCCTCTACCTCACCGATAGCGGCTACTCCGCACCGGAGGCTGGCGCTGCCGTCGGCGCGTACGGGATCGGGAGCGCAGCCGCAACGGGGGTCGGCGGTTTCCTCGCCGACAGGATCGGGCGTAGAGAGACGATCGCCATATCGATGTTCTCGTCCGCTGCGGCGATGCTCGCCTTGTCCCAGGCCAGGGGGCTCGTGACGATCGGCGTCCTGGTGGCGGTCGCCGGGCTCGCCGCCGAGCTCTACCGGCCGGCCTCCGGCGCCCTGCTCGCCGATCTCCTGCCGCCAGGGCTGAGGGTCACGGGCTTCGCCGCCTACCGTCTGGCGATCAACGCCGGCTTCGCCTTCGGGCCCGCAGTCGCCGGCTTCCTCGCGAGCCGATCTTTCTTCCTGCTCTTCGTTGGAGATGCAGTCACCTCGGTCGCTTACGGTCTCCTCGCATTGAGGATGTTGCCCGCCGGGCGGGGGCCCGCCCAGGACAGCCCGACGCGCGCAGCGCTGAGCAGGATCGCTAGAGACCGAACGTTCCTGACCTTCTGCCTCTCCACCCTCCTCGGCGCCATCTGCTACATGCAGATCCAGAGCACCCTCAGCCTGCACGTGGTCGACAGCGGCCACACCGCCGCCACTTACGGATTGCTCATCTCGTTCAACGGGGTCCTGATAGTCCTCCTCGAGCTGGGACTTACCAACTACACCAAACGCGTGAGAGCGAGGCGGGCGATGACCCTGGGCATGCTGCTCACCGGGGTCGGATTCGCCCTCACCTCGATCGCCCATTCCCTGCCCCTGCTCGCATTCACGGTGGTCCTATGGACGCTCGGCGAGATCATCCACGCCCCCGTCTCGCAAGCTTTCGTCACGAGATTGGCTCCACCGGACATGAGGGGGCGATACCTCGGCGTCTACGGTCTCAGCTTCGCGGCGGCGCTGGTGATCGCACCGAGCGCGGGCGGATGGATCTACAGCCGCGATCCCACGCTGCTGTGGCTCATCTGCGGCGCTCTGTCGTCGGCTTCCGCAGCCCTGATCTTCTTCGGCCGCGACCGGGAGGTGACTCCTCGGCTGGGGCCCGAGGCCGGCCCCGAGATTGCCGGGCTCGAGAGCTGACCTAGCCCTTCACGACCAGGGACAGCAGTTTCGGGGGCCGGGCGATCACCTTGTCCGGATCCCGGCCCTTCAGGTGAGTGCGCACGTTGGCCGAGGCGAGTGCCGCCTGCAGCATCTCGTTCTCGCCCACCGCCGCCCCTACCGGGATGGTCGCTCGGACCTTGCCGTTCACCTGGACGATCATCGTCACCTCGTCCTCGGCGGCGAGCAGCGGGTCGAACGTCGGCCAGGGCTGATCGTGGACGGATCCGCCGAAGCCCATCCGCCGCCATTCATCCTCGGTGAGGAAGGGGGCCATGGGGGCGAGGAGGAGGAGGAGCGTCCTGCACAGCGTGTGGAGGGTGGCGGCGTCGCCTCCGCCCGCCGCCCGGTACCTGTAGGCCTCGTTCACCAGCTCTTGCAGGCGTGAGATGGCGGTGTTGTAAGAGAAGCTCTCGTAGTCGGCGTTACGACCTTGATCGTGCGGTGGACGATCCGGACCAACGCTCTCTCGCGATCTCCCTCGTCATCATCCGGAGAGCTCTCCAGCTCGGACACCTCTTCGCATAGGCGCCACACCCGCTGGAGCCAGGGGGCGGTGGCGCGACCGATCGCAGTTACACCCTCCATCGGCCAGTCGAACGCCTGCTCCGCAGGCGGAGAACAACATGTAGAGGCGAAGGGCGTCGGCCCCGTAGCGATCCAGCGCCTCCGTCAGCTCGACGATGTTCCCCGCGACTTGGACATGCGCTTACCGCCCATTGTGATGAGCCCCTGGTTGCAGGCAGGGAACGGCTCTGGATCGTCCGCCATCCCGGTGTCCATGAGGAACTTCTGGATGAAACGCGCGTAGATCAAGTGCAGGACGGCGTGCTCGACCCCCCCGAGTACTGGTCGATCGGCATCCACGCATTGCTCTTCGCGGGATCGAATGGAGCCTCGGTGTTGCGCGGGTCGAGGTACCGGTGGAAGTACCAGGAGGAGTCGACGAAAGTGTCCATCGTGTCGGTCTCGCGCTTGCCCGGGCCTGCGCATCGGGGGCAGGGGGACGTTGACCCAGTCGGTCGCACTGGCGAGTGGCGACGCTGCATCCTGAGGCGTGAAGTCGACGTCCTCGGGCAGCTCCAAAGGAAGCTGGTCCTCCGGGACCGGCACCTCGCCGCAGCTCTCGCAGAACACGATCGGGATCGGGGTACCCCAGTACCGTTGCCTGCTGACGAGCCAGTCACGCAAGCGGAAGTTCGTGGCCGCGCGCCCGAAATTCTGCTCCTCGAGCCAGGAGGTCACGTTCTGCACCGCGTCCGACGTGGGCGTCCCATCGAAGGGCCCGCTCTTCACCAGCGTGCCGACGCCCGAATAGGCCGCCACCATCGTCGCGCTCTCGGGCGCGCGCCCCCGCCCTCGGGAGCGATGACGGGCCTGATCTCGAGACCGTAGGAGCGGGCGAACTCGAAGTCCCTCTGATCGTGCGCAGGGACCGCCATGATGGCCCCGGTGCCGTAATCCATGAGCACGTAATCGGCGAGCCAGATGGGGATCGGCTCGCCCGTAACTGGATTCAGGATGTGCCTTCCCGTGAACATCCCCCTTCTTCTGGCGATCCGCGGAGGTGCGATCGATGTCGCTTAGCCTGCCGACCTCTCCCCGGAAGCCGGCGAGCTCATCCTCCTTGCCCGTGCTCGCGCAGAGCTCGTCCGCGAGCGGGTGCTCGGGAGCGATGACGAAGAAGGTGGCCCCCATAGGGTGTCGGGCCGCGTCGTGTAGACGGTCACCGGCTCGAGACGACCCTCGATCGTGAAGTTCACCTCGGCTCCGTGGGAACGGCCGATCCAGTTCTTCTGCAACGTCTTAAGCCGGTCGCTCCAGCCGACGAGCATCTCCATGTCGTCGAGGAGCCGGTCTGCGTAGTCGGTGATCTTGAAGAACCACTGCGTGAGGAACCTTTTCTCGACGAGGGTGTCGCACCGCTCGCAGCGACCGTTCACGACCTGCTCGTTGGCCAGCACGGTCTTGTCCGTGGGGCACCAGTTCGTCGCCGCGGCTTTCCGATAAGCGAGGCCCTTCTCGTACAGACGCAGGAAGAGCCACTGGTTCCACCGGTAGTAGGACGGCTCGCAGGTGTAGAAAACGCGATCCCAGTCGAACGACAGCCCCATCCGCTCCATCGAAGCCCGATGCTTGGCGATGTTGGCGTAGGTCCACTTCTTCGGATGGACGCCTCTCTTGATGGCGGCGTTCTCGGCAGGAAGGCCGAACGCGTCCCCAACCGATCGGATTCAGGACCTGGAACCCGTTCATCCGGGAGAAGCGGGCTATCGAGTCGTGGATCGAGAAGATCTCGACGTGCCCCATGTGCAGGTCACCCGAGGGTAAGGGAACATCGTGACGAGGTAGCGCTTGTTCCCGGAGGGCAGCTCGGGCGCGCGCCAGCGGTTCGTGGAAACCCACTCGTCCTGCCATCGTTCTTCGACCTCGCTGAAGTCGTATTCACGCTCTCGATCCATGGTTCCACCCTAAGCCGTGGAGGGTCGCGGCCCTGAAGCTCAACCGACGGGGCAGCTCCCGAATGGGGAACGGATGAACTCGGGAAGGCCGGAGAGCTGCTCGCCTGCGACCCTCAGCGTTTCGGGCGGGCCTAGGGGCGCGCAACAACACGTCCCCCTCGATGCTGAAGTGCCTGCGGATGACCTTGTACTGGTCCCCCTGTGTGGTAGCCACCGAGACGACGATCGAGCCGGGCTCGGTGCAGTCGACCCCGTCCAGATGACCAACGCTCCCACCCGAGGCGAAGAGTCTTTCCCCGCCCCCTCGGACTCCACCTCGAGCGGGGCGAGCCTGCCACCACGGACAGAGAAGAGCCCGTAGAACTCGGTCGAAGCACCGGCAAGGAGCCTCACCACCACCTCGGCCCCGGGCCTGCCGTCCACCTGGCGCACCGACACTAGTTGAGGGAGCCCGGTTCCGGCGGGGATGTCCGGCTCCCCCACCGGGAGCGCGCTCGTGCCGACGGCCGTCTGGACCACGATGACGGTGGCGCAAAGAGGGTCTGGGTCCTGGTTGCGAGCGATGGAGATGGCGTCTTCGACCCCGTCTCCGTCCACGTCGCCCCGCAACTCGGCGGGGTGCTCCGGTTGATCCAGCAGCGCCGCGGTTTGCTCGACACAAGGGCCCGGGGTCGCCGACGGCTGGGGGGACGCGCTCGGGGGGACGCTAGAGGCCGGGGACGGGATCGCCGCGGGCGACTCGCTCGCGGCCGGCGTCACGAGCACGTCCGACGCAGGATCCTCGGTGCATCCAGCCAGCAACAAAGACACCGCTACGAACAGAGAAAGCGCCCCCCGGAGGGGTGGGCGCGAGTGGAAGCGCACCCGCTAGGAATGCCCTCTCGAAAGCTGCTGCCCAAGTGACTCGGCGCCGGGCCGAAACGGACGTCCTACGGAATACCGCCGCGACTCACCGTTCACCTCGAGATCGAGCCGGCCACCGAGGAATCCGTCCGAGTACTTCGCCCCGGTGATGCTGTGCAGTGGGATCTCTTCATCCAGCGCCGTCTTCTTCGTCGAGAACGCAGACGCGCGGACAACGACGAGCCGATCGTCGGTGAGGAGCAGGTGATAGAACCGGTTGAGCAGCACCGATCCCCCGCCGGCGATGGCACCGATCACCCAAGGTCGCAGCTCGACACCTTGCAGGCTGAGAGTCACCTGTACGGCTATCAGGACCACGACCAACGGGATGAGGATCCGATAGTTCACCCGATAGGCGTATACGGCCACCTTGGGCTGCTGGCCCTTTAGGTGCTGCCCAGCTGTGGCCTGCATGCGCGACTGCATCTTGGCCCGCTGCCGTTCCGAGAACCCCCCGCCCGCCATGTCCCAAACTCTACCGACCCCGGCCCCCAGGATCGGACAGGCTGCCTCCCTAGAGGAAGAGCAAGAGCGCTGCGTACCCTCCGGCGCCCAGGGCGAATGCAGTGAAGCTGCTCTCGCTTTGGGTGGGCAGCTCCTCCTTCAGCACGTTGAGGATGATGCTCCCAGCTATGAAAGCCAGAACGAGAGCCAGGGCGGCCTCCGAAACCTCGACGATCTGTGCGGCCAGGGCCCCCGCGCAGATCGCGCCCACCAGGACCCAACGGCCGATCTTTGCGTACGCTTCCCGGTGATGCTCCCGAAGAGCGAAGTCATTCACGAAGAAGTGCAACCCCATGGCCAGCGTGTAAGTGGCGACCACGGCGACCCCTTCCTCCGCGCGCTGATGCAGGGCGTACCCGATGATGGCGTTGTAGACGGCGTAAGAGGCCATGGAGAAGGTGAACACGGCGTCCGTCCGACTGGGCTTCCTCGTCTCTTTGGATCTCTGAACCCAAAGCTCGATCCCGTAGAAGAGCCCGAGCCCTGCCAGGGCCATCAGGTAAGCGTGCTGCTCGAGCCCGGGGGTGGCACGGTCCGTTGCCTCCTCCACGGCCCGCTGGCCCTCGGCGAGCTCAGGCAGGAGATGAAGGAACACGAATGAGACAGAAACACCGCCGGCGGCCGACAACCAACGGCTCCGGGGAAGGTAAGCGATGGCTCTCAGGCGTCCACCGACTAGATGCAACGCAGCGAGAAAGAGCAAAGCGATCGCTGTCGTCATCCGATGACGCTACCCGTTGGGGAGCGGCCCCCGCCGCTGCGGTTCGGTGTGGTGGACCCGACCGGGATCGAACCGGTTACCTCCGCCATGCCATGGCGGCGCTCTACCAAGTGAGCTACGGGCCCTTGAAGACCTAGTCTAACTAAGGGCCGGGATCGGGCTGCTGTGGGGCCGTCGCCCCGGAGCCCTGGGCACCGTCTTGTCCGCCTCCGGAGCCGCCTCGCCTGCGCCGGCGGGATCGCTTGCGCTTTCTGGGTGCCGGAGCCTGCTCGCGCTCTCCCCCCTCTTCCCGGGCCAGCCGCGGCGGGGCGGGAGCCTTCTCGCGTCTAGGCCCCGAACCAGGGTTTGCCCCCCCGGGCCCTCCCTCCGAGCCGCCGGAGCGACCGGAGCCGCCCGAGGTCGCGGACCTGCTGGAAGAGGAGCCGTTGGATCGACCCTGGCGCGCCGCCGCGTCCCGCTCATCGGCCACCTTGATGGTGATCCTGTACTCCTGCGGGTACTGGGGGACGCCCCAGCTCGACTGCAGCTCGCCTATGACCGTCTCGAGGATCTGTCCGTCGGGAGGCCCGCTGAGCGTCTCCGGACGCTCCTTAGGAAGGGCCCTTACGAGATCTTCCGAAGACTTGGGCGACGAGCCCGACGGCCCACTGCCCCGCTTGCCGCGCCGGCGTCGGGACTTGGACCTGCTGCTCGTGCCGGCCGAAAGACCGCCTTGTTGTTGCTGCTGTGGCTGGCTCTGGGCCTCGGTGGCCGAGCCTTCACGTCTGGGGCGTCTACGTCGCCTCCGCCGTGGCTGGCTCATCCTCACCCTCCCAACCGTCCTCGAATGGCACCCTGGGTGCGTCCGACCAGAGGCGCTCGAGGTCGTAGTACTCGCGGTCTTCCTTCTGGAAAGCGTGAACGACGAAGTCGACGTAGTCGAGTAGCACCCACTGGGCCTCCCGCTCACCCTCACGCCTGAACGGTTTCCTGCCGTACGCCTCCTGCAAGCGCCGTTGCACCTCGTCCACGATCGTTCGGACCTGTCTATCGGTGTTGCCGCTGCAGATGATGAAGTGGTCGGTGATCACCAGTTGCTGAGAGACGTCGAGGATGACGATCTTCTCGGCCTTCTTATCAGATGCCGCTTCGGCCGCGGCGAGGACGATCGAGATATCCGTCCCGCTCTTCTGGCCGCTGATCACTGGGCTCGCTGGAAGTCCTTTCCGACCACGATGGTTAGGTCCACGGTATCTTGCTCTTGCTCTGAGATCTGCACTTGGCCGGTGCCAAGCAGCCTCTTTGCCTTCTCCGCCGCCGCTACCGAACCGTCTGTTGAATCGTAGACGACGAGCAGAGTATTGGGGTAATCCAATCGGTTCGCGTTACCCGTGAGGACAACGTTGAAACCCTGTCCCACCAGCTGGGAGGCGACCGCCTGCCCCACCCCGGGGACCCCGTTCCCGTTCAGTATCTGCACGCTCACGTCCTGATCGTGTTGCTCGTCCTCCACCCCTACGACATCGGCCACGAACTCGCTCAGCTCCGGCTGGGTCGTGACGAGAAGCTCGGTCGCCGCGCCATCTTCGCTCTCGACCTCGTAAGGCCGAGTCGGGAGCGGCATCAAGGCACGATCCGTCTCTTCGAGGGCGGCCAGCTTGCCGAAGAACTTCAGCTGCTCTTCCTGGGTCGCATCGGACTCGCCGAGGAGGGTGCCGGATGCCCTCAGCGCCTCCACCAGGTTCTTGGGTCGCCCCCCGAAGGTCTCGAAGAGCGAATCCCAGAAGGCGAGGTGGCGGGCGCCCAGCTCGATGTCATCGCCCTCCAGCCCCAACGTGTAGAGGAGCTTCACCAGGAACTTCGCCGGGAGCACCTGCGGGCCGGGGCGAACAGCACCTGCGCGCCAGCGCCTGCTTTGACCTTCACCTCCTCGAACACGTCGATGCTCAGTGGGCCGGTGCTCTCGAAGATGGCCCTGGCGGCGCTCGGAGACAGGTTGATGTACTGGTCGATCTGGACCCCCAGGAGGTTCTCCGCCGTCACCAGAAGGAGGGGCACCCCCGGTCTCCATGGCGCCGGCCAGCGTCTGGAAGCCCCGCCCCGGCACCTCCACCGCCGTGCGAGCGGGGATGTAGACGACGCCCCTTGGTCCTCCCGGTCGTCGTAGAGAGAGCATCGTCAACCACTTCACCTTCCTCCTCCCCGGCCTTCTCCTGCGTGCCGAGGACGGGGGTGGTGGAAAGGTGCTCGGGGGGGGGGGGCACAGGTCCTTGCGCTGGTGGGGTCGGAGCGCCCGGGTTGCCGGCGAGGAACGCCACGCCTACCGCCACGGCCGCCGCCGCGGCCACGGCGCCGGCGAGCCCTTTCTGGGTCATGCGGCGAGACCGGGTTCGTCGCTCCTGGAGGGCCACTCTGCGGGGGCCGAGAGGCTGCGGCGGGTCCGCGGGCACCGGTGTCGCCGCATCGCCTTGAACAACCGGGTCGGCCTCGACCTTCGGCTCAACGGGGGGCACCGCAGTCTCGGCGCGGTCATGGGCAACCGCAGCCGCAGCCGGCGCAGGCTCGGCAGGCTCGGCCGGCTGTGACGTGGGCTCTACCTGGGTCGCTGGCGGTGGGGCTTCGGAGGGTTCGTCATCGGGCGAGGCCTCGACGGGGGGAGCAGCTTCCGCCTCACCGACGTCAGCTTCCTCAGGATCACCGGCATCCGCCCGGCTCCGCCAGCGGCTACCGAGCCCGCGGTGCCTGCGGGCGCTGTGCTTGGGCCTGTGGCGAGGCTTCAGGAGCGGGACCGACTCCTCTGCCGACTCCTCTGCCACGTCCGTTGCTCGCTCTCCATCCGTTTCGGCCTCCGCGGCACCGGTCGCATCCGCCTGCGGACCCGCGGAAGGGGTCTCTCCGGCCACGACCGCAGGCGCCCCCTCGGCCACGCTCTCCTCTGACCGAGCCTCGGAGACGGCGGGGGCTTCAGACGCGTCCTCCTGCGGCTCGGACGTGGCCACCGGCTCCTCCACGGGCTCGTCCGGCCCGCCTCGTCCGAAGAGACGCTTCCTAGGCATCCGCTTCCTCCATGTAGAGCCGGCGGCTCTCGATGTAGCGGCCCACCGGCCCGGGCACGAGCCGGGTGAACGGCTGGGATCGGCGCACACGGGAGCGGATGTCCGAGGCCGAGATGTCCACGCCCTCCATCTCGAGCCGGTGCACCCGGGGCCAGCCTTCTTCGGTCACGAGGCCCTCCAGGTCGGAACCCGGTCTCGTCACGGCGACCACCTCACAATCCTTCGCGAGCTCTTCTACCCGGGCCCAGGTCCCGAGGCCCAAGACCGCGTCGGCGCCCAGGATCAAGAAGAAGCTGGCGTCCTCGCCGTAGAACGCCTTCAACTCCCGCAGCGTGTCCGCTGTGTAGGTCGGGCCCTGGCGGTCCAGCTCGAGGCGTGAGACCCCGAAGCCGCCCCCCGCGGCCCCCAGCATGGTCATGAGGAACCTGTCCTCGCCATCGGAGTAGCGCTTCTTCTGCCACGGCCGGCCCGTTGGCACGAACAGCACCCGGTCTAGATGGAAGGCCGCACGGGCCGCGGCCGCTGCTTTGAGGTGGCCGAGGTGAAGAGGGTCGAACGTTCCCCCCATGATCCCCAGCCTCATCTCTTCACCTGCCTCATACCTCTAGCTAACCTCAATCAGGGGCCTAAGAAGCGGATGGAGCGGCTCTAGGTCCGGACCTGACCCTCGCCCCAGACGACGTATTTCGTGGTTGTCAGCTCCCTCAGGCCCATCGGACCCCGGGCGTGCAGCTTCTGAGTCGATATCCCGATCTCGGCCCCGTAGCCGAACTCGCCCCCGTCCGAGAAGCGGGTCGAGGCGTTGACGAAGATTGACCCGGAGTCGACCTCCCGGGTGAACCTGCGGGCCGCATCGATGTCCCGGGCAACTATGGCCTCTGCGTTCGAGGTGCCCCAGGCGTTGACGTGCTCTATCGCCTGATCGAGGGAGTCCACCACCCGCACGGCGATCTTGAGGTCGAGGTATTCGGTTCCCCAGTCCTCGTCGGTGGCAGCGGTCGCCTTCGGCCACAGCCCGGTCACGGTCTCGTCTCCCCGCACATCCACGCCCCGCTCCGCCAGCGAGTCCAGAACACCGGGTAACCAGGTGGAGGCAAGATCCCTGTGCACCAGAAGGGTTTCGGCTGCGTTGCAGACGCTCGGTCGCTGCGTCTTCGCATTGATGATGATCTCGGATGCCATCGTGGTGTCGGCAGAGCTGTCGACGTAGACGTGGCAGTTCCCATCCCCGTCGATGATGAACGGCACCGTCGCGTTGTCCTCGATGCTCTTCAGGAGCTCCTTGCCCCCGCGCGGCACCAGAAGGTCGATGAGGCCTTTGGCCTGCATCAGCTGGGTCGCGGCCTCACGGCTCGGGTCCTCGATGAGTGCGATGGCGTCGACGGGGAGGCCCGTCGCCGCTAGAGCCTTTTGCAGGATCCCGGCGATAGCGGTGTTCGAGTGGATCGCCGTAGAGGATCCGCGCAGCACACACGCGTTGCCGGACTTGAGACACAAGCCGGAGACGTCGGCGGTGACGTTCGGACGAGCCTCGTAGATGACGGCAACGACCCCGATCGGCACCCGCACCTTCTCGATGAGAAGGCCGTTGGGTCGCCTCCATCCCTCTAAGACCTCACCCACCGGGTCGGGCTGCGCGGCGACCGCACGCAGGCCCTCGGCCATGGAGGAAACGCGCGCCTGCGTAAGCGTCAGCCTGTCGACGATCGTGGCCGAGGTCCCCGACTCCCGTGCCTTCGACACGTCTTTCTCGTTAGCCGCGGTAAGTGCCGCCCAACCGGCTTCCAAGGCGTCGGCCATGGCCATGAGTGCGGCGTCCTTGGTCGCCGAGCTCAGCTGCGCAACCTCGTTCGCCACGGCGGCGGCGCGACGGCACACCTCGAGGGCTGAGGGGGTCGTTCTCGCTTCGGCTGGCAGGGTCATCGGCCTTCCTCGAGGATCACGAGCTGGTCGCGGTGGATGACCTCTCGGCCGGCGAACTCTGAGCTCGACCTTCCGCGTGCGGCCACCAGCTCTTCCGACGAATAGCGTACCAACCCCCTCGCGAAGACCCCGGTTCCGTCCGCCTCAACGTCCACCGTGTCCCCAGACGCGAACGTTCCTCGCACCTCGACAACTCCCACCGGCAACAGGCTCCGCTTCTGCTCGCGCAGAGCCCGAGCGGCCCCCGCGTCCACGGATACCGTCCCCTTGGGCGGCTGGGCAAATGCTATCCAGAGCCTCTGCGCCGACACGCGGCTTGGGTGTGGATGGAAGAAGGTCCCCACCCGCTCTCCCCTCGCCACCTGGTCGACGACGTCATCACGGGCGGCTGCGGCCACGACCACGCCGACGCCCGAGAACGTTGCTACCCAAGCGGCGGCCAGCTTCGATGCCATGCCCCCGGTGGCGTGCTGGGAGCCCCTTCCTCCCGCCGCCCGCTCCAACTCGGGGGTGATGCGCTCGACCTCGTCGATGACGGGGGCTCCCGGGTCCTTACGGGGTCCGAGGCATGAAGGCCCTCGGTGTCCGTCAGCAGGAGGAGAAGCTTCGCCTTCACGAGGTTCGCAACCAGCGCGGCGAGCCGGTCGTTGTCGCCGAACCTGATCTCATCCGTCGCCACCGTGTCGTTCTCGTTAACCACCGGTATCGCCCCCACCGACAGGAGTCGCTCGATCGTGTTCCGGGCGTTCTCGTACTGCAGGCGGCGGACGAAGTCCTGTTGCGTCAGAAGGATCTGAGCCGCAACGAAACCCCTACCTGCGAGCGAGGCCGAGTAGAGGGACATGAGCCTCCCTGACCCACCGCGGCAGCGGCCTGAAGGGACGGGATATCGGACGGCCTGTTGCGGAAACCCAGCGGATTGAGCCCGGCTGCGATCGCTCCCGACGAGACGAGGATGACCTCGACACCGTCGGCCCGCAGACGCCCCATCGCATCGCAGATGGCTCCGATCCGGGATTCGGCCGGCTGGCCCTCCGATCCCACAAGGGACGGTGCCGATCTTTACGACGAGACGGTCTCCGGGACCCAACCGGGGGCGCACGTCAGCGCGTGCCGGCGCGCTGGTCGGGGTCGAAGTCGAACGAGACGTCCCCGATCCTCACCTCGTCACCTGCCACCGCTCCCGCCAGTTGCAGCTCTTTCTCGACGCCGAGCGAGATCAACCTCCGGGCGAGCCTCTCGACCGCCTCCTCGTTCTCCATGTCGGTGCTGCCGACGAGCCGCTCCGGGCGACGACCGCTGACGCGCCAAGCCAGACCCTCGCGCTCCACCCGCACGGGCTCCTCTCGGATCACGTGGCGGACGTAGCTCGGCGACGGCGGGCGGCGGCACGTGAATCTCTAACGGCCGATCTGAGGCGGCCGAGCAGCGGCTCTATGCCCTCACCCGTGACGGCGGAGATCGCGAGGACATCCGGGTGCGCCTCCTTGACCTTCGCGAGCCTCTCCGGCGCAACGTCCATCTTGCTGGCTACGATCAGATGGGGGCGGGCCGCGAGCTCGGGGTCGAATGCCTCGAGCTCCGCCTTCAGGACCGCCACATCCTCGGTCGGGTCCCGGTCCTCCGCTGCGAGGTCCGCAAGGAAGAGGAGCACCGCGGCCCGGCGCACGTGCCGCAGGAACTGATGTCCGAGCCCCCTGCCCTGGCTCGCTCCGGGAGCAGCCCGGGTATGTCGGCGACGACGAAGCTGTCGTCCCCAACCTTTACCACCCCGAGGTTAGGGGCGAGGGTGGTGAACGGATAGCTGGCGATCTTCGGCTTGGCGGCAGATATGCGGGAGATGAGGGTCGACTTGCCGGCGTTGGGGAAACCCACGAGCCCGACGTCAGCGAGGAGCCTCAACTCGAGACGGAGCCACCGCTCCTCGCCCGGCTCGCCTTTCTCGGCGAAGGACGGCGCCCTGCGGGTAGCCGTCGCGAACTGCGCGTTGCCCCGGCCCCCCTGCCCTCCCCGAGCCGCCACCACCGCGCCCCTGCGTTCGCTAGGTCGGCGATCAAGACACCCTCTTCGTTGAACACCACGGTGCCCGGTGGGACCAGAATCACTCGATCCTTGGCGCTGGCTCCGTGCCTGCGCTTGCCGGAGCCGTGCCCCCCTTGTCGGCCTTGATGTGGGGGTGGTCCCTCAGGTCGAGAAGCGTGGCGGGAGATGGGTCGGCCCGCAGGATGACACTGCCCCCGTTGCCGCCGTCGCCGCCGTCGGGGCCACCGTTCGGCTTATAAGGCTCGTGGTGCCAGGAGACGGAACCGTTTCCACCCGCGCCGGAAAGGACGTTGATCTTGACTTCGTCTACGAAGGCCATCGGCTGGGATGCCCCAAGCGTCCGGGGCGAAGGGTTTCTGGGCTAGCTGGCGGACGTCTCGGCGGGAGCCGACTCGGGCTCCGGCGCCATGACGCTGACTACCCTGCGCCCGCGCATCCGGTGGAACGTGACGGTGCCGAAGGCCTTTGCGAACAAGGTGTCGTCGTTGCCGCGCCCCACGTTGTACCGGGGTGCAGCCTCGTCCCTCGCTGCCTCACGATGATCATGCCCGGCTTGGCCTGCTGGCCGCCGAACAGCTTGACGCCGAGCCTCTTGGACTCGGAATCACGCCCGTTCCTCGACGAGGAGGCGCCCTTCTTATGAGCCATCTGCGTCAGCCCCTTCCTCGGTCTGCGCCTTCTTCTTGGCGCGACCCGCCGTCAGCTTGATGTCCGAGATCTGGATCCTCGAGTACTTCTGGCGGTGGCCGTTGTGGACCCGATACCCGGTCTTGTTCTTGTACTTGAAGACTTCGATCTTCTTGCCCTTGGTCTCGTCGAGGACCGTTGCGCTCACGCGGGCCGCGCCGAGGTCCTTGGAGCTCGACCGGACCTTGCCCTTGTCGTCAACGATCAGGAGCGGCGTGAACTCGACGGTGTCCCCGTCCTGCTTCAGCCGCTCGACCTCGATAACGTCGCCCTTGGCGACCTTGTGTTGCTTCCCGCCCGCGCGGATGACTGCGTACATACCTCTACCCCTTTTGAATATGGCCCTGCGGGTGGATAAAGCCCCACGGGGGCCGGGCACCCGGAAGGTGCGCCCGAACAGGATAACACCGAGCCAAGAAAGTGACGCCCCGGGGGATGCGCTTAAATGACCGGACGCTAAGGAGGTGGCGGGTGAAGGTTTTTCTAACAGGCGGAACCGGCTTCATCGGAGGGGCCGTCGGGGAAGCCCTTCGGAAGCGAGGCGACGACGTGAAGGCGCTCGTGAGGTCCCCCGATAAGGCTGCCACGCTCGCAGAGATCGGCTGCGAGCTCGTCACCGGCGACCTGGCGGACCGTGATGCCTTGGGTGCAGCCATGGCCGGTTGCGACGCCTTGATCCACGGCGCCGCGGTTTACGAGGTGGGTATCCCAGCCAAGGCCCGGGGGGCGATGTTCGAGGCCAATGTCACGGGGACCGAAAACGTCATGCATGCCGCTCTCGAGACGGGGGTCCCGAGGGTCGTCTATCTCTCGACGATCGCCACCTACGGCAACACCAAGGGCCAGGTTGTGGATGGGGGCCGAGCACGACGGCGACTACACCTCCTATTACGACGAGACGAAGCACCTGGCAGAGCAGGTGACGCGCAGGCTGATCGCGGAGGATGGCCTGCCGTGCGTCATCGTGCAGCCGGGCAGTGTCTACGGGCCGGGCGACACCGCAGCCGTCGGAGCCATGCTCCGTCAGTTCCTCGATGGAAAGCTCCCGATGAAGATGTTCCCCGAGCTCGGGCTCAACTTCGTCCACAGGGACGACGTCGTGACGGGCACGCTGGCGGCACTCGACAAGGGCAGGATCGGGGAGCGGTATGTCCTCGGAGGTGAGATCGGCACCATGGGAGGGATGATCGACACGGCGGCGGCGGTGACGGGGAAGAAGGCGCCGAAGCGGACGATGCCGACCGCCCTCATCAAGATCTCAGCACCCCTGGGGCCGATCTTCGGCCCCCTGATGGGGTTCCCGGGCAACTTCCGCGAGCTGATCAGCTCATCACACAACGTCACCTTCTGGGCGCGCGACGACAAGGCGAGGGCCGAGCTCGGGTACTCGCCGCGCCCGCTCGAGCAGGGACTGAGGGAAACGCTGATGGCGGAGGGGCGGCTGCCGGTCGGTTGAGCCTCAGTCGACGTCGTGGATGAGGATGCCCCGGCCCTCGCAGGTGGCGCAGGGATCCGAGAACGTCTCGACGATCCCGGCGGACACGTTCTTACGTCATCTGCACCAGCCCCAGGGGAGAGATGTCGAAGACCTGCGTCCGCGCCCGATCCGAGTCGAGGACGGAGCGGAACGTCTTCAGCAGCTCGTCCCTGTTCTTCTGGTCCTCCATGTCGATGAAGTCGATCACGATGATCCCACCGATGTCACGCAACCTCAGCTGACGACCAACCTCGACCGCGGCCTCTTTGTTCGTGCGGAACACCGTCTCCTCGAGCGAGGACCGTCCGACGAATTTGCCGGTGTTGACGTCGACCACGGTCATAGCCTCGGTCCGGTCGATGATGAGGTGGCCTCGGACGGAAGCCACACCTTGCGATCGAGGGACTTCCTTATCTGTTCGAGCACGCGGAACTCCTCGAAGATGGGAGGCTCCTGGTAGAGCTCCAGCCTGGGATCGAGGTCCGGTGTCGTCTCCCGGATGTAGTTGCGAAGGTGATTTCGAGGGCGGATCGTCGACAACGCATCTGCCGACGTCCTTGTTGAATAGGTCCCGGATCACCCTCAGCTCCAGATCGGGCTCGCAGAGAGAAGAGCGGGGGCCTTAGCCTTCTTGGACGCCGCCTCGATCTCGTTCCACGTCTCGACGAGGGAGTCCCGGTCGCGCTCGAGGTCGGCCGTGCTCGCTCCCTCTGCCGCCGTGCGGACGATGAAGCCGTGCTCGGGTGGGCGCAGCTCGTGAGCCAAGTCCTCAGCCGAACCCTCTCGCTGTCCGACAGGCGCCTCGACACCCCGACCGAGGTAGCTCTCGGAACGAGGACGAGATGCTGGCCGGCCAGGGAGATGAGCGGTCAGCCGCCCCCTTGGCGCGCATCGGGTCCTTGGTCACCTGCACGAGGATCGGCTGGCCGGGGCGGGAGCACGGTCTCGATGGGCACCTCGTCCCCCTCGTCGCCGGCGATCCCCACCTCACCCGCGTAGAGCACGCCGTTCCTCGACTCACCGATGTCGACGAAGGAGGCCTCCATGCCGGGGAGAACGTTCTGGACCTTTCCCGAGATAGACGTTGCCCGCGATCGAGCGGTCCTCGGCCCGCGGGACGTAGTGCTCGACGATGCGGTCCTCTTCCAGCACCGCCATCTGCGTTCCGTGGGTCCGCGTGAACGAGCATCGTGGGGCGCTCTACCGACGGGGTGGGTCTGCGGGGACGTCGACGCGAGCCCTTCTTACGGCTCCGGGAACGTCCGTTGGAGCTCGCCCCCTGCTCGTCCCCACCGGGCTCTTTCTCCTCGGGCTTGGGCGGTGCCGGCTTGGGCGGTGCCGACCTGCGGGCGGTGGGCTCGACCGGCGCCAACTTGGCTTCCGCGGCTCAGCGGGAGCGGGAGGGCGGGGCTTCCTCCCTGCGCTTAGTCGGCTCCGCGGGAGCGTCGCCCTCGGCCTTTCTCATGTTGCCTCGGTGGGGGCAGGGGCGAGGCCCGGGATGTCGGCCACGCGCTCGCGGGCCGGGGCGCCTCCGTCACGACACCACCCTCGAGCAGATGAGTTCTCTCGTCGAGCGGAAGCCGGTGGGGGCGTCGCCCGCAACAGGCGCGATGCGCTCGAACGACGCAGGAGCTGTTGCGCCGGCCAGCTTGGCCAGGCCCTCGAAAACGTCCGAAGGCCGGGTACCCCGGGCTTCAAAGTGCACCGCATCCCGAGCCCGCCGGGATAGCACGGATCTCCTCCACCCCGGAGCGGAGATCATCTGTGCGGGGCTTGCCCTTGTACTGCTCTGATGTGCTCGTAGGAGGCGAGAGCCATGAACCTTGCGGCCGACTCCGACACCCATGGCGCCTCACAACGAACGAGGTAATCGGCTGCAAGGATCATGCCGTCGAGGCTCGGCGCTCCTCCCTGGGAGCCTCGCCGCAGCCCGTGCGTAGAAACCGGGCGGCAGGCCCCGGTCGAGGCGCTCGCAGAGCTCGGCCGGGTCCAAGTCCTCGGTCAGCTCGAGATCGAGCAGCTCGACCTCGCTTCCGTAGCCGACCGGGAGGCCGCTGCCGAAGGCGATGCGGGGCCGGGGTGAGAAACCTTTGGAGTAAGCGATCGGCAGATGGGCCCGGCGGAAGGACCTGTCGAGCACCCATCGCTACGGCTGATGCGAGATGAAACGGATCTTGCCGGTCTTCGCCCACCTCAGCCGGTACTTCATCGGGCCTCCGCTGTGACAGCCGCGACCGGAAGGGACATGGGCCGGTCGAACGAGATGTCGTGGCAGTCGGAGCTCGTCCCGAGAGAGTGCACGCCGCAATCGGTGCACGGGCTCCAACGGCAGTCTTCGACGTCGATCTCGGCTTGGGCTCGCTCCCAGTCCCGCCACAGCCAGTCCTTCTCCACCCCTGCGAAGAGGTGGTCCCAGGGGAGCGCTTCCCGGATGCCGCGGACGTGCCGTGTACCAGGAGATGTCGATCCCCTTGTCGGCCGCCGACTCGATCCACAGGTCGGGACGGAAGTGCTCGTGCCACTGATCGAACCGTGCCCCTCGGCGCCATGCCTTCTTCGATCACGCCTGCGATGCGACGGTCACCGCGGGAGAGAAACCTTCGATCTGAGCAGCCCACCCGCCGCGGGTACGCACCTTCACCCGCCTCGTCTTTACGGACTTCTGAGGAGGACGAGCTTGCGGTCCATCTCCTCGACCGGGTCCTGGGCGCACCACTGGAATGGCGTGTGCGGTTTCGGAACGAAACCCCCGCACGAGGCCGTGACGTTGGCGTTCCCCTGCCCGGCGCCGACTCCCGCCCACACAACCTTCTCAGCAACGGCCCCGATCCCCACGACGTCCTCGTCCCTCTCCGTCGGAAGACCGCACATGAAGTAGAGCTTGAGGTGTTGCCAGCCGGAGGTGAAGGCCTCGGTGGCGGTACGCACCATGTCCTCTTCCGAAACGGTCTTGTTGATCACCTTGCGCATCCGTTCGGTTCCCGCCTCCGGGGCGAACGTGAGACCGCTGCGCTTGCCGCCCCTCGACAGCTCGTCGGCCAAGCGCACATTGAAGGCGTCCACGGGTAGAGAGGGCAACGAGATCGAGGTGTTGGTCCCCTCGTACAGGTCGGCGATGTTCGTGACCATGTCCAGGATCTCGGAGTGATCTGCGGAGGAGAGCGAGAGGAGCCCCACCTCCTGCAAGCCCGACTGCTCGGTAGCGTTGGCGACGATCTTCTCGACGGTGGCGGCGGATCTCTCCCGCACGGGCCGGGCGATCATGCCGGCTTGGCAGAAGCGACAGCCGCGGGTGCAACCCTGAACACCTCGACGGAGAGGCGCTCGTGAACGACCTCGGTGAGTGGGACGAGCGGCTTCTTCGGGTAGGGGAACTGCTCGAGGTCGAGGACCGTGCGGCGCATCACCCGGGCCGGAGCGGCAGGGTGCCTCGAGAACGTCCCTCTCAGGCGGCCGTCGGGCAGGTACTCGGGCTCGTAGAGCGAGGGCACGTAAACACCCTCGACCTGGGCCAGGGCGACGAGGAGGTCGGAGCGGGAGCCCCCTTCGTCGCGCACCTTCTTCACCACGTCGGTGATGTCGTGGACCACCTCCTCACCGTCACCGAGGACGAATGCGTCGATGAATCGCGCCATCGGCTCGGCATTGAACGCAGCGTGCCCGCCCGCGATCACGAGCGGATGCGTTATGTCCCGGTCCTCACCCCGCAACGGGATCCCGGCGAGATCGAGATACGTCAGTGCGTTGGTGTAGATCGTCTCCTGCGGGAACGTGAAACCGATGATGTCGAAGCTCCCGGCGGGAAGATGGCTCTCGACCGAGAAGGAAGGGACGGAAGCGGCCCGCATCGCCTCCTCCATGTCGGGAAAGGGGCAGTAACCCCGCTCCGCCAGCACATCCTCGCGCTCGTTGAGGATCTCGTAGAGGATCTGCAAGCCCTGGTTGGGGAATCCCACCTCGTAGGCATCCGGGAAGACGAGGAGCCAGGTGAGGTCCGCCGAGGCCGGGTCCTTCGAGACGGAGTTCCACTCTCCCCCGACGTACTGCGCCGGCTTCCTGACGTTCGGCAGAAGGGGCTCGACGCTCGACCACACCGACACGCGGCTTGGTCTCACGTGTACCTCCTCATGTGCACGTTGAGGAGCAGCCCAACAGCGATGAACTGCGTGAGAAGGCTCGATCCTCCGAACGACATGAACGGCAGCGGGATCCCGGTGATCGGCATGATCCCCATCGTCATCCCCATGTTCACGAATACCTGGAAGATCCACAGGGCAGCTATGCCTGCCGCCAGCAGCGTCCCGAACATGTCGCGCGACAAGGTCGCGATGCGGATCGCCCGCCAGATGAGGAAGGCGAAGAGCCCCAGCAGCACCGCAGAACCGATGAAACCGAGTTGCTCCCCCACCGCCGTGAAGATGAAGTCGGTGTGCTGCTCGGGGACGTAGTCCAGCGTGGTCTGGGTGTTCTCGGCCTGGAAGCCTTTGCCTCGGAAGCCTCCGGAAGCGATGGCTATCTTCGACTGCTCGAGGTTGTAACCCTCGGACCGGACGTCGGGTTCGGACTCCAAAAAGGCCGTGAGACGTTCGATCTGATAATCGTGCACGAGATCGAATTGCAGCGCCCCCAGAACGAGGACCAGACCCAGAACGAACAGGGACACGAAGTGACGGATCTTGGCTCCCGCTATCAGCAGCATCGCCAACATCAGCCCGACGAAGACCATCATCGTTCCGAGGTCCGGCTCCATGAAGATCAGGGCAGCCGGCAGGCCCACGATGCCGAGAACAGCGACGATATCCCGGGCCCGCACATCGCTCTTCCTCTCCGCCAAGAACGCAGCGATCGAGATGATCACCGCGACCTTGGCCAACTCCGAGGGCTGCGCCTGGAAGGCGCCGAAGTTGATCCAGCGCCTTGCGCCGGAGACGACCTCTCCCAACGGGGTCAGGACGAGGATCAAGGTCACGACCGTCACGCCATAGATGACGGGCGCGAAGGCACGCAGGTGCCTGTAGTCGAGGAAGCCGACGATGATCAGGATGATGACGCCGCCGATGATGTACGCGATCTGACGTTTCAGGAAGAGAGCGGGATCGAGCTTGGCTTCCTCCTGTTTGGACGCGGTCGCAGAGAACACCATGACGGCACCGAAAGCCGCCAGCACGAGCGTGGTGAACAGCAGGGTCGGATCGAGGTGACGGATAGGAGCCTTCCTCGCCATGCGCGAGGAGATCGGCTCGCCGCCTATGCGATCGACCGACTGCCCGAACAGTCCTTCTGCCTTCATCAGCCGGACGCGTCCGAGGCGGGGTTCACTTCGGTCTCGTTGTCGAGCTTGAAGATGCCCTCGTAGATCTCGCGTGCCACGGGGGCCGCGCTCTCGCCACCATGACCAGCCTTTTCGAGGTAAACCGCAACGACGTACTTGGGGTCGTCGGCAGGGGCATAGGAGAGGAACCAGGCGTAGTTGAGGCCCGAATCAACGTCACCGATCTGGGCCGTTCCCGTCTTGCCCGCAACGGGATACCGGTCGAGGGGGAACCCGGCGAAAGCCCCGGCTGCGGTCCCTTCGGCCCCCATGACCACGTCCTCTAGACCCTGGCGCAGGACACCCATCTCCACCTCGTCGAGCGGCAGCTTCGCTACCTCCCTCGTGGGGAACTCATGCGTAACTTGCTCCTTGCCATCCACCAGGTCGACGGAACGCATCGCAAGTCGTGGCTGAAGGACCCGGCCCCCGTTCACGAGGGCGGCATAGCTGACCGCCATCTGAAGGGGGCTGGCTTGGATGTCGCCCTGCCCGATCGACAAGTTGACGCTGTAACCGGGAAGCCAGCCGTCGAGGCAGCCTTGGTTCGTTCGGCGAAGAACCTCACACCACTCTTCGTCCGGCACGTTTCCGGGAGACTCCCCCGGAAGGTCGATCCCGGTGGGATGACCGAACCCCGTCAAGCGGAGGTAGTCCTGGAAGCGCTCAGAAGCATCCCCAAAGACAGGCCCAAACTGCGTCTCCATCCGCCAGCCGAGCTCATAGTAGAAAGTGTCGCAGGAGACCTCGAGGGACTTGGGGAAACCGATAGACCCGTAGTCGACCGACGTCCAGTTATCGAATTCTTGATCCGCGTATGTGATGGACCCGGGGCACGGAAGCAGGCTCGAGATGTCCGCCACCCCGGTCGCTAGAGCAGCACCAGCGGTCGCTGTTTTGAACGTCGAGCCCGGCGGCACCGCTGCTGCTATCGCCCGGTTGAACATCCGATCGTCGTCGGGGCTGGGGCTCCCGTCGAGCATCTTTTGGTCCTTCAGGCTAAACCCGTTGGCCAAGACCCTCGGGTCGTACGTTGGGAAAGTGGCCATCGAAACCACCCCTCCGGTGTTCGGGTCGAGGACCACCGCCCCACCGGCTGGAGCCTGGTAGCTGACCCTCGCCGCACGAATGCCCGCCGCGAGGGCGCGCTCGGTGATCTTCTGGATGCGAGCATCGAGGGACAGGACCAGGTCATCTCCCGGCTCCCCTTCCTGCGTGACGGAGTCGTTGCAGATCAGCGAGTCATCGGGATCCGAGAGCGGCGCCGGCGCTTCGCCGGGTGCAAGCGTTGCCCCGATTCCGTCCCGGGTGTCCTCACTGCAAACGACGGAGCCCGCGGAGTTCACGAAGAATCGCTCCACCCGCGGTTTTCCTCGCAGCAGCTGGTCATGCACGAGCTCAACCCCTCCTCGACCCACGAGGTCACCCGGCTCGTACCGAGGTCGAGCGCCCTTGAAAGGCTCCTGCTTCAACTGATCTGCGGTGATCTCTCCGACGAACCCAAGAGCGTGAGCCGCGGTACTTCCTTGCGGGTACTCCCGGACGGGCCGTTCCTCGATCCCCACGCCGGGAAAATCCTCGGAGTTCTGCGCTATCAAAGTGACGGCGCTCTTGGGGACATCGTTCGCAACCACGACGGGCTTATATGGAGAAACTGTGATGTCGGCCAGACGCTCCTGAAAATCCCGCTTCTTCACGTCGAGAAGCTCCGAAAGACGCTCGAGCACCATGCTCAGTCGCCTCGGCTTGTCGATCGTCTCCTGCTCGATCGTTACCGAAAGCGACTGCCGGTTCTGGACCAGGACCACCTTGCCGGTCCTGTCGAGGATCCGGCCGCGTAGCGGCTCGGAGCGAACGATACGGACGCGGTTCTTCTCGGCCAGCAACTGGAAATTATCGCTGGCGAGCACCTGCAGGAACCACAGCCGCGAGAAGAGCGCCACGAACGCAGCGATGACCACCACCCCCAGGACCGCAAGACGAAGCTTCGTCCGGTCGATGCCGGGGCTGTCCGGATGACTGGAGGACAGGAGGTCCTTTGGCCTGATCAGATCCGCACCACCCTCTCCGGCCTATACCTGTCGGCCACCTTCTTCACCAGAGGGAAGGCGAAAGGCGTCAGGAGCGCGTTGTAGAGGACGACGAGCCCGGCGATGCGGAAGGTGTTGCCGATGCTTACCCACCGTTCGCCCATCAGGATCGAGAGCAGAGCG
This sequence comes from Actinomycetota bacterium, assembly GCA_030448085.1. Next base: position 25,196 of record JAUJNU010000033.1, read on the forward strand.
TAGGAAGCC
>JAUJNU010000034.1 GCA_030448085.1 Actinomycetota bacterium
GCAAGGACGTCCTGGCCAAGTGCTACGGCGGTGACATCACCCGGAAGCGCAAGCTCCTCGAGAAGCAGAAGAAGGGTAAGGCGCGCATGAAGCAGATAGGCGCGGTGGAGGTGCCGCAAGAGGCCTTCATCGAAGCACTCCGCATGGATCCGGACGAGCGCACGTGACACTCACAGCGCCCGTCGCCCCCCGGCCTTCTGAGTGGCTCGCGGAGCCCGGTCTCGGCGTCTACGTGCACATCCCGTTCTGCCTCCATCGCTGCCACTATTGCGACTTCAACACCTACGAGGGCCTGGCGGAGCTGCACGAGCCGTACGTCGATGCCCTCATTGCGCACATCCACCGCCTCCCGCGCCCCGAGCGCAGCGCTTCGACCGTCTTCTTCGGCGGGGGCACCCCGACACTGCTGCCCCCGGAGTCACTCGGCCGCATCCTCGGGGCAGTGCGCGACGCTGTCGGGCTCGCCCCCGTCGCCGAGGTCTCGGTGGAAGTGAACCCCGAGACCGTCGACGAGGAGGTTTTCACCAGCCTCCTGGCGCACGGGTTCAACAGGGTCTCGATAGGCACCCAGTCCCTGGTGCCGCGTGTTCTCGAGCAGCTCGGCAGGACGCATTCCCCCGAACGAGCCCTCGAGTCCGTACGAGCGGCGAGGTCCGCCGGCTTCATGAACGTCAACGTCGACCTCATCTACGGCTCTCCTTGGGAGACGGACGCGGACTGGACCACGTCGCTCCGCGGCGTCGTGGACGCCGATCCCGAGCATGTGTCCGCGTATGCGCTCACGATCGAGGAGGGAACGCCGCTGGGAACGATGGTGCGCGATGGGCGCATGCCCGACGTCGATCCCGACGTGCAGGCTGATCGGCACGCGGCCGCGGAGGCCATCCTCGGCTCGGCGGGCTTAGAGCGCTACGAGATATCCAATTGGGCCAAGCCCGGTGCGGCGTGCCGGCACAACCTCATCTACTGGTCGGCCGGCGACTATCTCGGATGCGGCGCCGGAGCTCACGGCCATTCGAGTGGTCGTCGCTATTGGTCCGTCCGGCTGCCCCGTGACTTCATCGGGCGGGTGGCCGAGGGCGTCTCACCTGAGGAAGGTGAGGAGCTGCTGCTCCCGGAGACGCGAGTAGGGGAGGCCCTGATGCTCGGCCTCCGCCTGACATCGGGGATCCACGTGAGCTCTTTCTCCCGGCGTTTCGGTGTCGACCTCCCGGGCGAGCACGCGCGGTTGATCGACGAGTTGGTGCGCGCGGGTCGCCTCGAAAGGCTGGACGGCTGGCTTCGCATCCCTCCGGACGCAGCGATGGTGGCGAACGAGGTCCTGTGGAGGTTCCTGTGAGAAGCGCCGCCTGGTGACCGTTCCTTATGTCGGAGTGGTTGGCGCCAGTGCCTCCGACGAAGGGACCTCGAGTCGCGCCGAGAGAGTCGGGCGGCTGCTCGCCGAGGCGGGGGCCGTGCTCGTATGCGGGGGCCTCGGAGGCGTGATGGAAGCCGCTTGCAAGGGAGCCACTTCGGCCGACGGTTTGACCGTCGGGCTCCTCCCCACTGAGGAGCGGGAAGCCGCGAACCCCTACGTGAAGGTTGCTATACCGACGGGGCTGGGCGAGATGAGGAACGCTCTCCTAGTCCGTTCCGTCGACGCGGTCATAGCGATCGGTGGTGAGTTCGGAACCCTGTCTGAGATCGCTTTCGCTCTGAAGATCGGTCGTCCGGTCGTCGGCCTCGGCTCGTGGGAGGTCCTGCCCGGCTCCCACTCCGTCAAGAGAGCTCCCAACCCAACCCCGGGGGAGCTGCTCCCGATACACCCGGCCGCCACTCCCGAGGAAGCGGTCCAGCTCGCCCTTAGCCTTGCGAGAGGTCGCTAGAAGCTCCTCCACTCGAAGTGCATCGGGTCCGTGATGAGCCACCTGCCGCCCCATGTGAAGCCCCACTCCCGCATGATGCGAGCGAACGCCTTATTGGGCGCGCCTCTCGATCCGACCGGGTTGCTCGCGGCGTTGAGATCGAGCGCCACCCCCCAGGAGTGGCTCGAGAGCTTCCCATTTGGATCCCGCCCGATGAACCTCGCGTTGTAGCAGCCGGCGTACTGAGTCGGGTCCACCCGGGCACTGAGCCCTTTGTCCTTGAGGTCGGCCAGGGCCCCGCGCAGCTGGGGGATGAGCAGGCGATGGCAGGTGACGCGCCCCGAGGACGGGGACGGACCTCTCGACGATGTTCCTGCGGCGCCACCCGGGCTCGACGTCGAGGGAGCCGTCCGGCAGCAGGCGCGCGGCGAACTCTCCGAACGTCTCTTTGAAGAACATCTGCGGCATCACCGAGTGGGCATAGCGGAGGTAGGTGGTCCGGCCCTCGGGGACGACGGCGACAGGCCCGCCACCGACCAGCCGCTTCGCCGCGCTCTTCACCCGCTCCGGGCCGGGGCCTTCGAGCACGACGAACCTGTTCCCCAGGCTTCGGGCGGCGACCCCGCGACGAGGGCTTCGTACCCTTCGGCGGAGCCGTCGAGATCGTCCCCCTCATCTCGACCCGGGAGCCGCCGAGCACGAGGGAGCTTCCTTCGTCCATCCCTCGCAACTCGCGGCCGGTGACGGAGAGGAGCATCCATCCCGGTTGGAGGGATCGGATCTTCTCCCTGTCGCCGGGTCGACGGATGTGGGCGGCGAACTCTCGGGGCTCCACGTATGCCACCTCGAACGGGAACCCGTACCCCCGTGCGCGCTCCCTCCGAGATCCAGTGAAGTCCCTCTACCACGGTCGTCGCCTCTTTCACCCCCGGCACCCGCTCGAGCTGCTGCTCGGCCCCGGCGGCGAGGTCCCCGGGCGTCCACACGACGAGGGGAGGAGGCTGCTCCGGCTGCGGCCCCTCCAGCGCAGGCGAGGGCGAGGGTGCTTCGTCGCTCGGGGTCGATGCCCGTGCGGTGGGGGGCTCGGTGGGAGGACCCGCAGCCTCGCAGGCCCCGAGGAGCAGCACGACGCCCAGCCCTGCTATCAAGCCCTTCTCGTCGTCCTCACTCGATCATCTTCCCGCTCCCGGATCGGCGTGTCTCTTTTCCCCTGACGCCTGAGATGCTTGAGGGTGGCCTACGTAGGGAATCTCAGCTGCCGTGACTGCGGCCTCACCTTCACGTCGTGGTGGGGGCCGTACGACCGGACCGACGAGTACAGGTGCCTGAACGACCACGTCCTGCACGTGGACAAGGACGGCGGCCGCATCCTCACGATCGACGGCTCGCCCGTGGCACGTGGGACCTTGTACGACAACAAGGGCCGCTGCCCCGAGTGCCGTTCGGAGATGAGGACGGGCCTCCTTCCCTGTTGCCCCGTATGCGGGGGCCGGGACCACGAGGTGCTGTTGGAGGGGACGCTCAGTTAGCACTCGTGGGGAGCGAGTGCTAAAAGCCGCCCCCGATTGGGTAGGATTGGGGCACCTATGAGTAATGAGCGGGCGCTCGACGAGCGCAAGGCAGCCATCTTGAGGGCCCTCGTGTCCCATTACGTGAGGTTCGGCGAGCCCGTGGGGTCGAAGACCCTCGTGGAGGGCTACAACCTCGGCGTCTCGCCCGCCACCGTCCGGAACGAGATGATGGCCCTCGAGGAGGGCGGCTACATCTACCAGCCGCACACCTCGGCCGGGCGGATCCCGACCGACACCGGCTACCGGCACTACGTCGACAACTCACCCGGTGACGCCCGCCTGACGGCCCCCGAGGTGCGACGCATCAGACACTTCTTCGGTGAGCCGCGCTGGGAGCTGGAGGACGCTCTGCGTCAGACCGCCTCACTTCTGTCGAACCTCACCGACCACGCTGCGGTCGTGTTCGCGCCGGCCTTCGACAGGAGCGTAGTGCGTCACGTAGAGCTGGTGCGCCTGAGCGGGGGCAGGGCGATGCTGGTACTCGTGACCGATACGGGCCGGGTCGACAACCACATCATCCGCGTGCCCGACAACGTCGACGAGGTGCAGCTCGATCGAGCCGCCGAGATGCTGAACAGGATGCTCGCCGAGTCTCCTCTCGAGACGGCTCCCGCCGTCGTGGCGAATGGGGTCGAGCGTCTGCCCCTGGAGCTGCGGGAGGTCGCAACCAACGTCGCAACGGTGCTCGCCGAAGGGCTGATGGACCGTGAGGAGAACCGCATCTTCCTCGAAGGAACCTCGAACATCGTCGACGAGCAGAAGTTCTCCGACCTCGAGACAGTGCGTCAGGTGATCGGCGCCCTCGAGCACCGACGGCTGCTGCTAGAGGTCGTGGCGGACGCCATCTCGGGTGGCTCCGTCTCGGTCCGCATCGGCTCCGAGAACCAGGTGGCGGGGATGCAGGTTTGTTCGGTGGTCACTGCTCCCTATGGCTCGGGCGAGACCGCCCTCGGGTCCCTCGGCGTCGTCGGCCCCACTCGCATGGATTACCGCCGGACGATCGCGGCCGTGCACGAGGTTTCCTCCAACCTCGGCCGGATGCTCATGGGGCTGGGCATCTAGGGCGTGGCGATCGACCATTACGAGACGCTCGGGGTCACCCGGGCGGCCTCCTCCGAGGAGATCAAGAAGGCCTACAGAAAGCTCGCCCGGCAGCTTCATCCGGACGCGAACCCGGACGATCCAAGTGCGGAGGAGCGGTTCAAAGAGGTAACCCACTCCTACGAGGTTCTCTCCGATCCCGAGAAGCGAAGGCGGTACGACACCTACGGGGACGAGGGCACCGCGGGCGGCGGCTTCGGGGATTTCGGAAACATCTCCGACCTCTTTTCGACGTTCTTCGGCGGCAGGGCCGGCGGGAGCCGGACCGGGCCGGCGCGCGGGGCGGACATCCTGGCCGAGGTGGAGCTGACCCTGGAGGAGGCGGCAACCGGCGCTGAGCGGGAGGTGGAGGTCGAGGCCTACGTCGCGTGTGACGAGTGTGAGGGCAGCGGTGCATCTCCCGGTACCTATCCCAGCCGCTGTTCGGACTGCGGAGGCACGGGCGAGCTGAGGCAGGTCCGTCAAACCGTGTTCGGAAACATGATGACGGCTACGACGTGCCTCGGCTGCTCGGGCACGGGCAGGGTAATCGCAGATCCGTGCAAGAGCTGCGGGGGCCAGGGCCGGGTGCGAACGGTCGATGCGCTCTCTGTGCAGATCCCTCCCGGGGTGGACGACGGGGCTCGACTAAGGGTGACCGGCAGAGGCGAGGCCGGCGCCCGCGGGGGCCGGTCCGGCGACCTCTACGTTGGCATCCGCGTCGCGCCCCATCCGGTCTTCCAGCGAGCGGGCGAGGACCTCGCCTGCGAGGTGAAGGTTCCCATGACCGTTGCCGCTCTCGGCGGGAGCGTCGATATGCCCACCCTCGAGGGGCCCGAGCCCACCGACATAGCGCCGGGGACACAGTCGGGCGAGGTGGTGAGGCTGCGGAACCGGGGGATGCCGCGTCTCCATGGCAGGGGCCGAGGCGAGCTCGTCGGCGTACTGCGCGTGGAGACCCCGAAAGACCTCTCATCCGAAGAGGCAGAGCTTCTCGAGGGGTTCGCGAAGCTGCGGGGCGAGCACACGGGGCCGAGGGGCTTCTTTGACAAGATCAAGGAAGCCTTCAACTAGTTAAGGTGCGGCTGTGACCGGCGGGCCGTGGTTCTTCGCTCCGGCCCCTGATTGGGGCGAGCAGTTCGTGCGGCTGCCGGCAGACGAGACCCATCACGCTTTGAGGGTGCTTCGCGTGGCACCTCCCGACGTCATCACCGTGGCCGATGGTGAGGGCCGCGTAGCCCGCTGCGCGGTCGATGGAGCGCTCGACGGCAGGTTAGTGGCGGAGATCCTCGAGCGACATGAACGGCCCCCACTCCGCCCGAGGGTGACGCTCTACCAAGGTGTCGCCAAGGGAAACAAGCTCGACGGGGTGGTGGAGCGGATGGCAGAGCTCGGGGTCGCCGAGGTGTGGGCGTTCGAGTCCGAGCGCTCGGTGGCGAGATGGGACGAGGCCAAGGTCGCCCGCCTGGGGGAGCGATGGGCGACGATCGCCCGCTCCGCGGCCAAGCAATCCCACAGCCCGTTCCTGTTGGAGGCGCGCGCGGGTCTCTCCTTCGCTCAGCTCGTGGCGAAGGTGGCCGAGGAGCCTCTGGCCGTGACCTTGTGGGAAGAGGCATCCCTTCCGCTGAGGACCGCTCTCGAGCAAACGGAGAGGGTGGCACTCGTGGTCGGGCCCGAGGGGGGCCTCACCCGGGACGAGGCGGACGCCCTTGCCGACGCGGGAGCGCCCCTCGTGTCGCTCGGCCCCCAGATCCTGCGGACCGAGAACGCCCCCGTCGTGGCCGTAGCCGCCCTTCTGTTCCACTACGGTCTCATCGGGTAGCGAACTCGAGGAGGGGAACCGCATGGCCGACTGCTTGTTCTGCAAGATCGTCTCGGGCGAAGTCAGATCCGAGTTCATAAAGGAATCCGAACTGGCGCTGGCGTTCAGGGACATCAACCCGGTTGCGCCTCAGCACGTGCTCGTGATCCCGAGGGAGCACCTCGGGTCCGCCGCCGACCTCGGACCCCAGCACGCGCAGCTGATCGGAGAGATCTTCGGGATGCTTGCCTCGCTGGCGAAAGAAGAGGGCCTCGAGAGCTTCCGTGTGGTCACGAACGTAGGCCCGGACGCAGGGCAAACCGTCCACCACCTGCATTTCCACCTCATAGCGGGCCGCTCGATGGCGTGGCCGCCGGGGTGACCCCCATGCACCCCCTCGGGCATGGACCTGGGTAAAATCTGGTTTAACTCTTTATGCTCACAACCACTCAAGTGAAGATCCTCGTCCCCGGGCACCACGACATGGTCGGTCTCGTTGGTGCCAGAGACGAGCTCCTCAAGCTCATAGAACGTGCCTTCTCGACGGACATCCGGGTGCGCGGCAACGAGATCGTCCTCACCGGAGACCCGCAGGAGACCGAGCGGGTCTCGCGCCTCTTCGAAGAGCTCCTGAGCCTGCTCGAGCAGGGACAGGTCCTTACTTCCGAGTCGATCGGCCGCTCCATCGAGATCGTGAAGGAGAGCCCCGACGCACGTCCCTCGCAGGTGCTCGGCGACACCGTCGTCGTCACCCATTCCGGTAAGGCGATCAGGCCGAAGACCGCGGGGCAGAAGATGTACGTCGACTTCATGCGCAACAACACGATCGTGTTCGGGATCGGTCCCGCGGGGAGCGGCAAGACCTACCTTGCGGTCGCGATGGCGATCCGGGCGCTCAAGTCGGGGGATGTCTCTCGCATCGTCCTCACCCGGCCTGCCGTCGAGGCGGGGGAGAGGCTGGGGTTCCTTCCGGGAGACCTAGCGGCCAAGATCGACCCGTACCTGAAGCCCCTCTACGACGCCCTCTACGAGATGCTCGAGCCGGACACGATGAACCGCTACATGGAACAAGGGACGATCGAGATAGCGCCTCTCGCATTCATGCGGGGGCGCACGCTGAACGACGCGTTCATCATCCTCGACGAGGCTCAGAACACGACTCCCGAGCAGATGAAGATGTTCCTCACCCGCCTCGGGTTCGGCTCCAAGGCAGTCATCACCGGTGATGTGACCCAGGTCGACCTTCCTTCGGGAGCGCGGTCGGGGCTCGTCGTGATCGAAGAGATCCTGCAGGGGATCGCAGGTGTGGCGTTCCATCACCTGCACGCTCGAGACGTGGTCCGGCACAAGATCGTGCAAGACATCGTCGAGGCCTACCGCTATTACGCGGAGGGCAAGCAGAAGGTGGGAGGCACGGGGGCGTAGGAGCCACGGCTCCCACCCGACAGATGGACGTATTCGTTGCCAACGAGCAGGCCCTCCCCGTTGATGAGGCACGGGTGTCGGACCTCGCTCGTCACGCGCTCCAAGCCGAGTCACTCGACGACGAGGCGGAGCTTTCCGTCCTCTTCGTCGGCAAGGACCACATCAAGCAACTGAACAAGAGGTTCGCAGGCAACGACTACCCCACGGACGTTCTTTCGTTCCCGATGATGGAAGACGAAGAGAACGAGGAGGGGCTTTTGTTGGGAGACGTGGTGGTCTGCCCCCAGGTTGCCGAGGAGAACGCGCGCAGGATGGGGCACGGTCTGACGAAGGAGATCGACACCCTTCTCGTGCACGGGACCCTGCACCTGCTCGGCTACGACCATCAAGGCGTGGAGGACAGGGAGCGCATGGACCGCCGTCTGGGTGAGATCCTCGAGTCCTACGCGCCCGGGGGCCACGCATGAGCCTGATGCTCGGCGGCATCCTCATAGGGGCTCTGCTACTGCTCGCGGCGATCCTCGCGACTGCGGACGAGGCGCTGAATCGCATCAACAGGGTCCGGGCCCATCACCTCGCGCAGGAGAACCCGAAGCGTGGGGAGGTGCTCCTGAAGATCGTCGAGGACCCGGCCGCGGTCCTCAGCGCGGTGCGCCTGTTGATGGTCGCGGCTCACGTCGTCGCGACCGCCTTGGCCACCGCTCTTGCGATCCGGGAGCGGGGGGCCTGGGTGCCCGCCGCCGCGGCGGCAGTGATGGTGTTCGTGGTATTCGTCTTCGCCGAGATGGTCCCCCGCACCTACACGGTCCAACGAACGGACAAGGCGGCCCTCACGCTCGCCCGCCCCATCTTCTTCATCTCGCGCCTCCTCCGGCCCCTCAGCAAGGTGCTCCTCCTCCTTGCCAACGCCACGATGCTCCTCCTCCCCGGACGCGGGCTGCCGAAGGGGCCGTTCGTGACCGAAGAAGAGATCCGTCACATGGTCGACATGGCGGAGGAGGAAGAGGAGATCCAGGAAGAAGAGCGGGAGCTGATCCACTCGATCTTCGAGTTCGGTGACACGGTCGTGCGAGAGGTGATGGTCCCACGCCCCGACATGGTCACGGTCGAGGCCACAGCAACCCTCGACAAAGCGCTCGAGACGATCATCGAGGCCGGCTACTCCCGGATCCCGATCTACCAGGGCGACAACGACAACATCATCGGCGTCCTCTACGCGAAGGACCTCATGAAGCGGATGCACGAGTCGGATCAAGAGGTGAAGGTCCCGAGCCTCGGGCGTGCCCCCACTTTCATCCCAGAGCAGAAGAAGGTTGCCGAGCTCCTGCGAGAGATGCAACAGAAGCACGTGCATATGGCGATCGTCGTCGACGAGTATGGGGGCACCGCGGGGTTGGTGACGATCGAGGACCTCATCGAGGAGATCGTCGGTGAGATCGTCGACGAGTACGACAAGGAAGAGCCTCTTGTCGAGCCGATCGACGAGACCTCGATGCGGGTCGACGCGAAGATGCCGATCGACGAGGTGAACGAGATCCTCCAGGTCGAGTTGCCGCACGAGGAATGGGACACGGTGGGAGGCCTCGTGTTCGGGCTTACCGGCCGCGTCCCCGTCCCGGGAGAGACGGTTCGGTACGACTCGGTGGAGTTCCGTACCGAGAGGGTGGCCGGCCGCAGGATCCAGAAGGTGGTCATCACGAGAACGCCGCCTCCCCTCGAGGAAGCGGTCTCGGAGTGAGCGAGCCCGAGGGCTCGCAAGAAGGACAAGAAACTCCTTTCCGGTCCGGTTTCGTCGCGATCGTCGGCAGGCCCAACGTTGGTAAGTCGACCCTCACGAACGCTCTCGTAGGCGACAAGGTGACGATCGTCTCGGACAAGCCGCAGACGACTCGGAGCGCGGTGCGCGGCGTTCTGGACGTGCCCGGCGCCCAAGTTGTTCTGGTCGACACGCCCGGCTATCACAAGCCCCGGACCCTTCTCGGCCGCAGACTGAACGAAGTAGTGCGCTCGGCGTGGAGCGAGGTGGACCTCGCGTTGTTCGTCGTGGACGGCGCCGCGGGGGTAGGACGAGGGGACGCGAAGGTCGCCTCCGACCTAGAGGGCGCCCGCTGCCCCACGTTCTGCATCGTCAACAAGACCGATGCTTCGAGCAAGCCCGAGGTCCTCCGCGCCCTCACGGCGGTCTCGGCTTTCGGGGAGTTCGAGGAGTTCATGCCTGTCTCGGCCAAGAAGGGGAGCGGGGTCGATCTTCTGCGGGACCTGATGATCGCGAAGATGCCTCTAGGCCCCCAGTTCTACCCGCCCGGCACCCGCAGGGACCAGCCACCACCGGTGTTCGTGGCCGAACTGGTCCGGGAGAAGATCCTCGCCCGCACGAGGGAGGAGGTGCCCCATTCGGTGGCCGTGGTGACCGAGGAGTACGAAGAGCGGGAAGATGGCCTCCTCGAGATCTACGCCACGATCTACGTGGAACGAGAGTCGCAGAAGGGAATCGTGATCGGGAAGGGTGGCGGAACCATCAAAGAGGTCGGCACCGAGGCCCGCGAGGAGATAGAGCTTCTCTTCGGGCACAAGGTCTTCCTAGACCTGAGGGTGAAGGTCGAAAAGGACTGGCAGCGTCGGACGTACGCCCTCGAGCGGCTGGGGTTCTGATGCGAGGTACGGGTACGCGCGCCTACGAGGTGAGGAACCTCGTGAAGCGTTACAAGACACCCGACGTGATCGCGAACGACGGGATCAGCTTCACCGTCTCCGCGGGCGAGGCCTTCGGGCTCCTCGGCCCGAACGGCGCGGGAAAGTCGACGCTGGTTCGTCAGCTCGTGGGGCTCTTGAAGCCGAGCTCGGGAGACATCCATCTGGTTGGGGAGCGACTCGGCTACGGCGCGGGCGCCTCCCGCAGGATCGGGAGGACAGTCGCCTATCTTCCGCAGGGCAGCCTCACCCTCGGTGAGCTGAAGGTGGAGGAGGCGATCCGCTGGGTCGGGATGTTGCGGGGCCTCGGCGGTCCGGCTGCGAGGAAGGAGACTGACGAGATCCTCGGGACGCTGGCGCTCGACGAGCTGACCGGACGGCAGATAAGGAAGCTCTCCGGCGGGCAGAAGCGTCTCGTGCAGTTAGGCATCACCCTGGTGGGCCGCCTCCCCGTCCTGATCCTCGACGAGCCCACCGCGGACATCGATGTCTCGCTCCGGCAGCGTATCTGGGAGGTCATCAGGTCCCGCTGCAGTGGGGGAGCGGCGGTGATCCTCGTGACGCACGACGTGGCCGAGGCCGAGCAGGCCCTAACCAGGGTGGCGATCCTCGACAAGGGAAGGGTGGTAGCGGCCGGGACCCCGGCGGAGCTGAAGGCCGGCTTGGCCCACCGGACCCGCCTCGAGATGGTCGTGGCGGAGGCCGCCAACGTGGATGCGAACGCGCTCGCGGCCGACGTCCCCGCCACCGTCCGGGTGAGGGGGCGCCACCTCAGCGTCTGGGTCCCCGCCGACGAAGCCGTCTCGACCCTTGACAAGCTCCTGTCCTCGCATGGAGCGGAGACCTTCGAGGACGTGAGGCTCATCACGCCCACCCTCGAGGATGTCTACCTCGAGGTCGGCGGCCGCTCCTTCGGGGAGGCCGAACAGTGAGCACGAACGTGATGAGGCGGGGCAAGTTTCCAGTCTTGTTCAGGATGCAGATGACGAGGGTTCGTACTGCATGGCGCCCGTACCTGATCGTCTCCTCGGCCATGCCGCTCGGGATCGCGGTCCTCATGCGGGCCGTGATGGAGCCGGCCCAGGTCACCGAGTACGGGCGTCAAATCGTCGCCGGCTCCGCCGTGCTAGCGATCGCTATGACCGCGATCGTGATGCTGGCGCAACGAACCTCTGCCCTCAAGGAGTCCGGTGCCGTCGACTTCTATTCGACCCTGCCGGTATCGAGAGCCGCCGTGGTGGGCTCGGTGTTGCTCTCCTTCGCTATCTTCGCTCTGCCCGGAACGGTGATCGTCACCGGTCTCGGGGCCCTCCTGTTCGACCTCTCTCTCGAGGGGATGTGGACGGCGATCCCCGTGTGGGCCCTCGGTTCCTTCGCTCTGGCGGGGATAGGAGCCGCCATCGGGTTCGGCGCTCGCGACGAACAGCTCGCCGGCATGTACTCGAACCTCGCGATGATGACCGTGCTGTTCCTCGGCATCCTTCCTTCGGCGACCCTGCCCGGCTGGTTGAAGCCACTCCGAGTGGTTCTCCCCTCCACCTACGCTGTGAACGCGCTAAAGCCTGGGCTCGGAGGCTCGCTCGACGCCTCGGTGGGGTTCGATCTCCTTATCCTGGCGGTGTTCGGCGCTATATCCTTCTGGCTCGTGCAGGGCCCGCTGTGGCCGAGATCCGAGTAGGAGAGAACCTTGCCTCAAGCGACAGTGAAGAGCTACGACTCACTCACCAGGACCGGGACCCTGCTTGGCGACGACGGCTCGACCACCTTCGACCTGACCAACGAGTCCATGGAGAGGAGCATGTTTCGGTTCCTTCGGCCGGGGCAGAGGGTCACGTTCGACTGGGCGGGGGCCGAGGGTGACACCTCCAAGATCACGAACCTCAGGATCGGCATCTCCTAAGAGCCTCGAATCCGCTCCGTAGCACCTCGCTTTAACTAACCTGAGCTGATGCCGGGAATCTACGAAGACGAGGGCGTCGTCCTCAAGACCATCAAGCTCGGCGAGGCCGACCGCATCGTCACCCTGTTCACCCGCGACAACGGCAAGATCAGAGCCGTCGCGAAGGGGATCCGCAAGACCAAGAGCCGTTTCGGCGGCAGGCTCGAGCCGTTCACCCAGGTCCAGCTGATGGTCTACAAGGGCCGGAACCTCGACACGATCACCAACGCCGACATCGTCAGCTCCTTCCACCAGGTGACCGACGATCTGCGGCGGCTGACCTCGGCCAGTGCTCTCGTCGAGATCGTCGAGAAGATCACGCCGGACCGCGAAGAGGCCCGCTCGACCTACTCGTTGCTCGTGGCGGGGCTGCAGGCTCTGGCCGATGGCAGGGGCACGACCGTGGTCCCCGCATTCCTCGTGAAGCTGCTCTCGATCTCGGGCTTCCATCCTCAGCTCCAGGTCTGCGCCGGCTGCTCGGGAGATGGGGCGCTGGGGGCTTTCAGCCCTGCCATGGGAGGGGCGCTCTGTCGTTCCTGCTGGCGTGAGGACCCCGAGTCTTTCCGCGTCTCCGCCGACAGCCTCGTCCTCCTCAGCCGGCTCCTGAGAGAGGACTTCGGGTGGGCCGGAGAGGAAGCGATCGTGGCCGAGATGACCCAGGCGCTCAGAAGGTGCGCGGAGTACCACCTCGAGCGCCCGCTGCGCAGCCTCCAACTGCTGAGAGCCGTCTAGTGGAAGGGGTTCCTCCCGACGCCGTCCCGGCGCACGTGGCGATCATCATGGACGGGAACGGGCGCTGGGCCGAGGCCCGTGGCCTCCCCCCGCAAGGGACACGAAGAGGGAGAGCGTGCCCTGTTCGACGTGGTCGAGGGGGCGCTCGAGGCAGGCATCCGCTACCTCTCGGTCTACGCCTTCTCTACCGAGAACTGGACCCGGCCCCACGAGGAGGTCGACTTCCTCCTCGGCTTCAACCGGTCTCTCCTGCGGACCCGCCGGGACGACATGAACGTGAGGGGGGTACGGATCCGCCGTATCGGCCGGCGTGACCCCGTGCCCGACGACGTGCTGGACGAGTTCAGCGCGGCCGAAGAGCTGACCAAGGACAACCAGCGCCTCGACCTGATGGTGTGCTTCAACTATGGGGGCCGGGCCGAGCTCGAGGACGCCGCCGCAAAGGGCTCCATCTCCGAGAACCTCTACGCCGCCGACGTGCCGGACGTCGACCTGTTGATCCGGACGTCGGGCGAGAAGCGTCTCTCGAACTTCCTCTTGTGGCAGTCGGCCTACGCCGAGATCTACTTCACCGACACCTTGTGGCCCGACTTCAAGCGCCAGGGACTGTTCGAGTCATTGAGGGACTACGCCGTCCGCCACCGCCGCTTCGGCGGCCTCTAACCCCCGAACTTCTCCGTACCGCCAACCGTGTCGGTGGGCAGCGCGGAAAAGTAGCCGGCTACCTGCCACAAATATCCTCAGATACAACCGTGACGGTTCATTTCCTGGACAGAAGCCTGGGGCGGGGGCGCTGCAGCGCTAGGCCGGGCGCCTCGGGCGGGCCCGGGGGGTTAGGTGGGGGTGCCTCCGTGGGCCGGGCCGGGTGGCTCTTCCTCTTCGGTCTCGTCCTCTTTCGGCGTCTTGGCCCCCGGCCCCACCGCCGCCGCCAGCACCCCGCGTTGGGAAGAGCCACAGGTCCGTTATCGGTCTCGAGCTTGACGTAGAAGAGGCTCATGTCGACCACCCGGCCCTCGTACTCGCCGCCTAGGGGTGAGGAGCGGAGGACGACCTCCTCGCCCACGGTGAAGGGTCTCACCGCGAGCAGGACGATCCCGGCGAAGAAGTTCCCCAGGGTTTGCTGGGCCGCGATGCCGATCACGACTCCGGTCACGGCGCCCCCGAGGAGCAGGCCCTGCAGGTTCACCCCGAGGACGCCCCGGCCGACAGGGACGACGATCAGGTAGCCGACCACCGAGGCGAGGAAAGCTGCGGGAGCCCCCCGCCCGTCGCCCGGCGACTCCTCGAGGGACCTGCGGATCGCGGCCCCGGTGGACCTGATGGCGAAGATCCCCGCGACGAGCAGTAGCAAGGCGGCGGAGAAGAACAGGGCTCGCTCCGTGGCGGTTGGGGATGCGGCCTCCCTCAGCACCCTCTCCTGGAGATGCTGGGCCACGATCAGCGCCGTGAGGGCGATAGCGCCTCCGGCTATGGCCCGGATCACGTAGGGGCGCTGCTTTGAGGTTTGGACGCTGCATGGGGCGAGGCTACAAGCTGCCGGGCCCCGGTACCCCGAGGCCCGTTAATCGAGCCCGTTACTCTGAGCCTCCCGATGCCGTCTTCGGGGCCGAGGCAGGCTCGACCAAGACCTGCAGGACCCGCCTTCGCTGCATGCTGTTGACGGTTAGTCGCCACCCTTCGTGTTGGACGGCGTCCCGCCGCCGGGGGATCCGGCCCAGCTTGTCCATGAGGAAACCGGCGATCGTCTCGTACTCCCCCTCGGGTAGGGCCACCCCGAGTCGATCCTCGGCCTCGCCGATCCGAAGGTTCCCGGGCACGAGGAAACGCTGGGGGCTCAGGCGTACGACCCCGGTCTCGGCTTCGTCGTACTCGTCGATGATCTCGCCCACCAACTCCTCCAGCACATCTTCCAGAGTGACGATGCCGGCGGTGCCCCCGTGCTCGTCGATAACGAGGGCGAAGTGCTTGCGTTCCTTCTTCATATCCAGCATCAGGGGGTGCAGCTTCCTCGTCTCGGGCACCACCAACAGCGGCCGGACCAGGTGGCGTGGGAGCGGGCGAGCCCTTCTCCCGTCCGGGATCTTCAAGAGGTCTTTCGTGTGGAAGAAACCGATGATCTCGTCCAGGTTCTTCTCGTAGAGTGGGAAGCGGGAGTGGCCGCTGCCCAAGGTCAAGAGCTCGATCTGCTCGGGCGTGGTGGAGCGTGGGGCCGCGACCATCTCCGTCCGGGGGACCATCACCGATGCGGCGTTGAGCTCCCCGAAATTGAGAGCGCCGGAAAGGAGGCGATGCTCGACCTCTTTCAACATCCCCCCGGCGGCGGACTCAGCGACCAGGCGTCCTATCTCCTGAGCCGAATGCACGGTCTCCAACTCGTCCTTGGGCTCGACCTTCAACATCCGGAGGACGCCGTTCGCGATCCAGTTGAGGGCGAAGATCACCGGCCGGAAGGTGTTGGCGAACAGGCGGAAGGCCCGGGCCAACCTGAGGACGGTGTCCTCCGGCCGGGCTATCGCCACGTTCTTCGGCGCTATCTCCCCGATGACCATGTGGAGGAAGCTGACGATCGTCAGGGCCAGGACGAAAGCGATCCCGTGAGACAGCGCCTCAGGGATCTCTCCGACGGCGTGCAGTCCCTCTTCGATCAGATGGGCTACGGCCGGCTCGGCTACGTAGCCCAGGCCGAGAGAAGCCATCGTGATCCCCAGCTGCGCCGCGGCCAGCATCAGCGACAGCTCGTGGATCGAGGCGAGGGCCACCTTCGCCCTCGAATCGCCACCCGACGCCAGATGCTGCACCTGCGTACGGCGAGCCGCCATCAGAGAGAACTCGGCCGCAACGAAGAAGGCGTTCGCCAGTAGCAGTGCGACGGCAGCGATGAGATAGCTAACTGTCATTGCGGCACATCCGCGCTGGAGGGGAACCCGGGGGCGACGATGAGCGCCTCGGCGATCCTGTTCCTCTCCATCTTCGTCACCTTCAACTCCCAGCCGGCGTACGAGATGTGGGCCCCCGGCTCGGGGATGCGGTCGAAGAGGGTCAGCATGAACCCGGCGAGCGTCTCGTAGTTCCCCTCGGGGATCTCGAGGCCGCAGGCTTCGAAGACCTCGTCAGGGTGGAGGAGGCCGGAGAGGATGCTCGTGCCCTGGAGGGGCGGGGTCACCTGCGCCGGCGCGGCTGCAGGGTCGTGCTCGTCTTGGATGTCGCCGACGATCTCCTCGACCAGGTCCTCCATGGTCACGATCCCGGCGGTGCCGCCGTACTCGTCGATGACCACCGCCATCTGGCGGCGTCCGCGCCTCATCTCCAGAAGAAGGGAGCCCAGGTCCCGGCTTTCGGGAACCACCAGGACCTCCTGCATGATTCGCTCGATAACCGTCTCGTTGCGCGTCTCGGGGGCTAACTGATGCGAGTCCTTCACGTGGACCACCCCGACGATCTTGTCGAGGTTTCCGTCGTAGACGGGAAACCTCGAATGCCCGGTGCCAAGCGCTATCTCCTTCAGCTCCCGGACGAGGGCGCCCGTCGCGATCCCGTTCACCGCCGTCCTCGGGACCAGCGCGTCTGCCGCCGTCTTGTTGGCGAAACTCACCGAGCGCCTGAGCAGCGAGACCTCTTCCCTTGGCAAGACGCCTTCCTGGGCCGAGCTGTCGATGAGCAGCTCCAGCTCATCGAGTGACCTGACCGCGTTCAGCTCTTCGATCGGTTCGATGCCGAACCTGCGCACGGTCCAATCCGCCGCCTTGTTCAGCAAGATGATCAAGGGCTTGAGCAGCCCGTTCACGAGCCTGAACGGCGTCGAGAGCGAGAAGGCGACCCTCAGCGGGCGCGCTATCGCGAGGTTCTTGGGGACCAGCTCTCCGAGCACCATCGACACGATGGTGGCGAGCGTGAGGGCCAGGGCCGTCGCGACGCTCTCGACCCCTCCTTCGGAAAGGAAGGGGATCTTCTCGAGGAGCGGCACGAGGAGGGGGCTCAACGTCGGCTCCGTCACGAACCCCACCAGCAGCGACGTGATGGTGATCCCAAGCTGGGCCCCCGAGAGCTGGAAGGAGAGGGTCTGGAGCGCCTTGAGGGTGCTCCGGGCCCTAGGTTGCCCCTCCTCGGCCAGCTGCTGCACGCGGCTCCGTTCGACGGCAACCAGAGCGAACTCACCGGCGACGAAGAATCCCGTGCCGAGGATGAGAAGGAAGAGGAAAGCAAGTCCCAGGAACGTGTCTATCGGGGGCTCCGGAGGCGCGAGGGGCCAGGGATGAGCATCTGTCTTCGGGGGCCCCGGGGAAGGGCTGCCATGTCCATGCCGACTATCATCCCCCGATATGACCGGTGCCTCGATGGAAGCGATCGTCAACCTCTGCAAGCGCAGGGGGATCGTCTTTCCCTCCAGCGAGATCTATGGCGGGCTGCGGTCCGCGTGGGATTGGGGCCCACTCGGCGTGGAGCTGAAGAGGAACGTGAAAGCCGAGTGGTGGCGGGCGATGGTGCACTCGCGGGGCGATGTTGTGGGGCTCGAGAGCTCGATCCTCATGTCGCCGAAGGTGTGGGAGGCCTCGGGGCACGTCGCCACCTTCACCGACCCCCTGGTCGAGTGCACGAACTGTCATAACCGGTTCCGGGCCGACCACATCGACCTGACCCGGAGCTGCAAGAACTGCGGTCAGGGTCCCGCCTGGACCGAGCCCCGCAACTTCAACCTCATGTTCAAGACCCATATGGGCCCCGTCGAGGACTCTGCGAGCACCGCCTACCTGCGGCCCGAGACCGCACAGGGCATGTTCGTGGACTTCTCGACCGTGCAGCAGACATCGCGCAAGAAGATCCCCTTCGGGATCGCCCAGCAGGGGAAGTCGTTCCGCAACGAGATCACCCCGGGCAACTTCGTCTTCCGCACCAGGGAGTTCGAGCAGATGGAGATGGAGTTCTTCGTCAAGCCCG
>JAUJNU010000035.1 GCA_030448085.1 Actinomycetota bacterium
CAAGGGAACGAACGGCTCGGTCGCCCTCGCTCTGGAGCTGGCGAAGGAAGATCGCTATTACATGCCGTTCCAGTACGGCAACAGCGCCAACGCCGAGGCTCACTACAAGGGGACGGCTCAGGAGATCATCGACGACCTCCCCGAGCTGAAGGCTTTCGTGGCGGGGCTTGGAACCGGCGGCGCGCTCGTCGGCAACGGTCGCAGGCTGAAGGAGCACGACCCAACGATCAAGATCGTTGCCGCGGAGCCCGAGCTCGGCGAGCTCGTCTACGGGTTGCGCTCACTGGACGATGGCTACATCCCGCCACTGTTCGACCCGGACATCCTGGACGGCAAAGTCAAGGTGAAGGCGAGGGAGTCGATCCTGTGGACGCGCGAGCTCCTCCAGAAGGAGGGGATCTTCGCGGGCATCTCGGCGGGGGCGGTTATCTGGGTGGCTCAGCGTGTGGGCGAGAGGCTCGCGCGTGAAGGCGGAGGCGACGTCGTTTGCCTCCTCGCCGACGGCGGTTGGAAGTACCTGTCGACCGAGGCCTGGACGCAGGAGATCGACACGGCCGAGGCACAGGTCGAAGAGACCCTGTGGTGGTGAGCAAGACCGACCTTCCGATCGGGATGTTCGATTCAGGGATCGGCGGACTCACGGTCGCGCGCTCGGTGATGGACCTCCTGCCGCATGAAGACCTCATCTATTTCGGCGACACCGCCCGGTGCCCGTACGGCCCCAGGCCTCAGGACGAGGTCCTGCGTTTCGCTCTGGAGATCATGGACGTGCTCGTCGCCGAGCGCGTGAAGTTGTTGGTCGTTGCCTGCAACACGGCAGCGTCCGCAGCTCTCGAGGTAGCGAGGGAGCGATACGACATCCCGGTGCTGAGCGTTCTGGACCCTGGAGCGCGAGCTGCTGTTGCCGCGACCCGTAACCGCCACATCGGCGTCATCGGGACGCAGGCGACGATCTCGTCGGGTGCTTACCCGAACGCCATAGCCGCCACCAAGGCGAACGTGCAGGTGACCTCGAAGGCGTGCCCCCGCTTCGTCGAGTTCGTCGAGAAAGGCGACACCACCTCGGACGAGCTGACGCAGGTGGCCGAGGAGTACCTTCAGCCCTTGAAGGATGACGGCGTCGACACCCTCATCCTCGGCTGCACGCACTACCCGCTACTGTCGGGTGTCATCCGGTACGTGATGGGGGAGGACGTCGTGCTCGTATCGAGCGCAGAGGTAACGGCGAACGAGGTTTTCGTGCGCCTGAAGAACGAAGGACTGCTGACGCGCTCGGCCGAGCCAGGCGAGCACCGCTTCATCTCGTCCGACTCTGAGGGGATGTTCGGGCAGCTCGGCGCGGTCCTGCTCGGCCCCAAGTTCGGCCCGGTGGAGTTAAGGCGGTGGGAGCACCAGTGAGCCTCGAGGTGACGGTGCTGGGGAGCTCCGGGATGTTCGCGACCGAGCACCGCGCCTGCTCCGGGTACCTGGTCTCGTACTCGGGCATGAACCTGTGGATGGACGCAGGTGCCGGCACGTGGCGGAACCTCTTGCAGCACGTCGACTACCCGGCCATAGATGCAGTGCTTCTCACCCACAGGCACATCGACCACACGAGTGACGTTTTCCAGGCGTTCCACGCTCGTCGCCATGGCCAGGAGGAGGCCCTGCCGAGCATCCCGTTGTGGGCCCCGGCCGAAACCCTCGAGCGGATCACCGGATACGTGACCGACCTCGAGGAGTCGTTCGACCTGTACGAGGTCCAGGCGGGGGGCGGCATCGAGCTGGAGGGGGCATCGCTCTCGTTCTCGGAGATGAGCCACTGGGCCGTGACCGTGGGCGTACGGATAGAGCACGAAGGCTTCACGTTCGCGTACTCCTCGGACAGCGGCCCGGCGGGTGACTTCGAGCGACTCGCTCACGATGCGGACCTGTTCCTCTGCGAGGCAACCCTGCAGGACGCCGACCCTGAGACCGATGGCCACCTGCGCGCCTCGCAAGCTGCCGAGATAGCGGCCCAGCAATCGGTCGCCCGGGTCGTTCTGACACACCTTCCCCCGCACAGGGACCTCGGGCTCTCGCTGGCCGAGGCCCACAAGAATGCCGAGGGCGTGTCGCTCGAGCTCGCTGACGACGGCGATAGATATGAGGTGGGATAGAGAGATGGCTCGTTCTTACGGAAGGACCCCAGGCCAGCTGCGCCCGGTACGGCTGGACCCCGGCTTCATGCCCAACGCGGAGGGCTCCTGCTTGGCTGCGACGGGGGACACGAGAGTGATCTGCACGGCGACCCTCGAAGAGGGAGTGCCCAGGTGGATGAAGGGGCAGGGCCGGGGATGGGTGACGGCCGAGTACTCGATGCTTCCTCGCTCTACGACGGAGCGGGTCTCGCGCGAGGTGAACAAGGGGCGGCCCTCCGGGCGGACCCAGGAGATCCAGCGCTTGATCGGCAGGTCTCTTCGGGCCGTCACCGACATGGAGGCGATGGGCGAGTGGACCGTGTGGCTCGACTGCGATGTCCTCCAGGCCGACGGCGGGACGCGCACGGCCTCGATAACGGGCGCCTACGTCGCGCTTGCCCAAGCGTTCATGATGCTCGTCGATCAGGGTCAGATGAAGAGCCTGCCCCTGATCGACAGCGTGGCCGCCATCAGCGTGGGGATCATCGGCGGGGAGCCCTACCTCGACCTCGACTACTCCGAGGACTCGACCGCGGACGTCGACATGAACGTGGTGATGACCGGCTCCGGAAGACTCGTCGAGGTCCAGGGAACGGCGGAGCAGGGGACCTTCGACAGAGGTGAGCTCGACCGTCTGCTGGACCTCGCCACCTCCGGCATAGCGGAGCTGGTAGGGCATCAGGAACGAGCCCTCGGGGGGCCGGAGGAGGAGTGAGGGCGGTCTTCGCCTCACGCAACCGGCACAAGGCGGAGCAGGTGGCTCTGCTTCTGCCGGACGTGACGCTCATCCCTGTGGATGATCTCGCACCGGACCTCGAGCTGCAGGAGCCCTTCTCGACTTTCGAGGAGAACGCGCTGGCGAAGGCGCGGGCGGTTGTTCACGCCACCGGGATGCCTGCCATAGCCGATGACTCCGGGCTCGAGGTGGACGTCCTCGGGGGCAAGCCCGGCGTCCTGTCGGCTCGCTTCGCGGGGGAAGGTGCAACCGATCGGGAGAACAACGCCAAGCTCGTGGAGGAGCTGAGCGGCCTCCCCCCCGACATCCTCACGTGCCGGTATCGGTGTGTTGCCGTGCTGGTGGCACCCAAGTGGCAGGAGGTGACGGCCGAGGGAGCCTGCGAGGGGCGAGTGGTGCTCGAGCCTCGCGGCACCATGGGCTTCGGGTACGACCCTCATGTCGTTCCAGAGGGGGACATGCGCACGATGGCCGAGATCCCGCTCGAGGAGAAGCTGAGGTTCAGCCACCGGGGTAAGGCCTTCACCGCGCTGCGCGAGCAGCTGGCCCGCCCGACATGAGTGACGAGCCCCGCGGCGTGGAGGACGTGAGCCGCGCCGTCGCCGGAGTGAGGGCCGAGTTCAGCGAGGAGCCGCTCTCGCGGAAGGATCTTCGGGACGACCCTCTCGATCAGTTCGGCCACTGGATGGCGGCCGCTCTCGAGCATCAGCCGGAGACGGCGAACGCGGTCACCGTCGCCACCTCCGATGCGTCCGGGATGCCCTCGGCCCGGACAGTGCTCCTCAGAGGGTTCGACGAACGGGGATTCGTCTTCTTCACGAACTACGAGAGCCGGAAAGGGCGCGACCTGGCGGGAAACCCCCAGGCGAGCCTTCTCTTCTACTGGTCCACGCTGCAGCGTCAGGTGGCCGTCGGGGGGCCGGTCGAGAAGGTGAGCCCGGAGGAGTCTGACGAGTATTTCCAGGCCCGGCCCCGGCCCTGCCCGCTGGGGGCATGGGCGTCGCAGCTGAGCGTCGTGATCCGCACGAGGGTGGAGCTGGAGGAAGGGGTGGCCGCCACGGCGTGCCGGTTCCACGGCGATGTCCCGCGGCCCCCTTATTGTGGCGGCTTCCGCGTCGTCCCGCAGACGATCGAGTTCTGGCAGGGCCGACAGAGCCGCCTGCACGACAGGTTCCGCCACACCCGCGCCGGAGACGGCTGGACGATCGAACGTCTATCCCCCTGACAAGCTTGTGCTCACCTACTGAGCTCGTCTGTCGCCGCTAGAAGCGCTACGACCTCGTCGTGTAAGAGTCCGTTCGTCGTGAGGCAGGGCTCGCCATCGCTCCACGGCGACCCGTCAAAGGTGGTGAGCCGGCCCCGGCCTCCGCCAAGATCGGCTCCAGTGCCGCCACGTCCCACAACGCGAGCCGTGGCTCGAGCATCACGTGGCCCGCCCCTCGAGCGACCAGAACATGCCCCCAGAAGTCGCCGAAGCCCCGGGTTCGGGCGGCCCCGGCCAACAGGCGGGCGAACGGTGCCTCGAGACCCATCTCCGCGAAGCCCGCAGCCCTGCCGAACATCACCGTGGCGCCGTCCAGCCGGGCCTGGGGGCTCACCCTGATGGAGCTCTCGTTGAAGCGTGCGCCGAGCCCCTGCGCAGCGTCGTAACTCTCGCCCAGGGCGGGGGCGTGGCAGGCGCCGACGACGCTCTCGCCGTCGATCTGCAGGGCCACCAGGGTGGCCCACACCGGTATCTCGGCCATGAAGTTGTTCGTCCCGTCGACGGGATCCACGACCCAGGTCGGGGCTCCGGGCCGGGCCTCGCCGCCGTTGGCGGCGGTCAGGCCCTCTTCCTCGCCCAGGATGTTGTGCTCGGGGAAAGACTCGAGGATCCGCGCCCGGATGGCCGTCTCGGCGGCCCGGTCCGCCTCGGTGACCCAGGTCCCATCGCCCTTGCGGGTGGCTTCCGGCTCGTGCTCGTAGAAGCCCATCGCCGTCTCGGCCCCCAGGCGCGCCAGCTCGACGGCTAGCTCCAGCTCCCGTTCCAGGCCCACGTGCGAGAGGGGGGACTCGAACCCCCACGTCCGTTAAGACACAAGCTCCTAATGCTGGAGCGTCTGCCAATTCCGCCACTCTCGCAGGCGGTCATCGTATCCACGAAATGCTTGAAATCGTTCTGATGGTGTAGCAAGCTCCCGTTTGGGTAACTCATGTGCACGGTTCAGAACTAGCGAACAGACGGGGGCCCCACTCGGTGAGAGAGTTCTTATTGGCGCGGAACCCGAGCTGCGCCGCCCAAGCGCGCGAGGGCGTGGCTGAGTTCCTCGCTTCCTACGCCATCACGGAAGATGAGATCTACGACATCCTTCTCGCGGTGACCGAAGCGGTCGGCAACGCCTATCGCCATGGGGCGGGACCCGAGGACGAAGCCCAGATCCGCGTCCGATGTGAGATGGGCAAGACGTTGAAGGTCGAGGTGATCGACGACGGGCCCGGCTTCGCCTTCGACAGGGACCAACTGCTCGCCCCACCCGAGCTCGACACGACGTCGGGGCGCGGCTTCTATCTGATGTCCCAGCTGATGGACGATGTGAACGTGACCTCGTCCCCATCAGGCACGACAATCACGCTCACCCGTCGCTGTCGCTACCAGGAGCCCGAACCGGGCTTGCCCCGGTTGACTTCCTACTCGGCCAGCGCGGTCTTCGGGCTGCCGTAGCCGGAGAAAACCTCCAGGTATAAGCCCGCGTCACCGCTCCAGCCGAGCGCTGCGATCTGTTCCTTCGTCCTGCGGCCCGATAGCGCACGGAAGACCTCGAAAGGCTCTCCCTCGACCGTGGCCCCCGGCTCGCCATCGCCGACGGTCCGGCTCTGATAGCCGACCTCGACCCGCAGGGGCGGTAGCTCCCGCTCCTTCAACCTCCTGCCCAGCCATCGCAGATACGTGTCGAGGCCGATCTCCACGGCGTCAGAGTCCCGGCTCCCAGGGCGCCCGAGCGCGCCGCGGGCATCGTGTTCGTGCGTAACGAGGTCGGCGACGATGAGGCCGGCCATCGCAGGAGGGACGACGTCGAGGGCGGGCTCTAGCTGGGCTGCGGCGGCCCCCCACTCGTCGAGCAGCGAGCCGAGGTCCCTGCCTTTCCGGGTGGTCACCTGAACCTCGGTCCACTGCTCCTGGCCTGCTTCCGCGAGGTTTCCGGCGGTCGCATCCGCCGCAACCCCTGCTAAGTGCGCTACGAGGTCACGCACGTTCCAAGCTGGGCAGGCAGGTACCTCGGTCGTGAGTTCCTGGGGGCGCACCGATAGGGCGAGCTCTGTGATGCGCTCACGGGAGCCGCGGTAGGCGTCCCCGAATCTCCCCATGGACCGACTCTAGCGCGGGAGCGAAGCGCAGTCGCGTTAGGAAGAGCCGTGCGTTCTAGCTAAGCGGCAGAGTCAGCTTGAAGCGGCAGCCGGGAGCGTCCTTGCTCTCGAGCTTCAGGTCGCCACCGTGGGATCGCGCTATCGCCCTCGAGATGTAGAGGCCGAGGCCCGTCCCATCTTCCGTCGCTCCGAGGCGGGAGAACTTCTGGAACAGCTCGTCCTCGCGGTCCTCGGCGACCCCCCGGCCCTCGTCGTTCACGCAGATGGCGACCGTCGACCCGACGACGCTGATCGTGATCTGGATCTCGGAGCCCCGCTTGCTGAACTTGACGGCGTTCGAAACGAGGTTCACGAGGACCTGCCGGATCCGATCTGCATCCACCTGGATGAGGGTGTCGTCCTCGACCCGAACCGACAGCTCGTGGTCCCTGACGAAGAGCTCGAGATCCGAGACGACCTCCTCCACGAGGGAGCTGATGAGGACCTCCTTGAGGTCGAGCAGAAGGCACTCTTCCGCTATCGAGCCGGAGTCCGCTATCGACGTGACGAGCGAGCGCAGCCTGTTGATGCCATGGTCGAGGCCCTTCATCGCCGTGGTGAGCGTGTCCTCGTCCCGCTTGAGCCGTGCATCCGCCGCTATCCGGGCCCACCCCTCGATGGCGGCCAGGGGGTTGCGAAGCTCGTGGGCGAGGAGGGAGAGCATCTCGTCGGCCGGCGTGCCAAGGGTCTCGGCGCCGGGACGCCCCTCCCCCTGCTCGTGCCGTCTGTCGTCCATCTCTCTCATCTCCTCTTCCCCGGCTTTCGGGGGGCCCGTCGACGGGCACCTCGCGATTATCGGCCTCAGGCGGACTAGACTTTAGTAGTCACAAATGACTACGCGATAGCCCGAAAGGTCCCCTGACGATTCGTCTTCGAGCCCGCTCCCGCCGATGATCGGGTGCTCGCCCGGGAGAGGCCCGGGATAGTCATTCTCGATAGAGGGGAAAGCTCCTGCACATCCATCCTGGTAGACGCCGCACTCCTGGTTGGGGCCGGATTGTGCGGGCCGTCCTGTGCGGGTCGCTGGTGGTGCTCTTCCTGCTGGCTCCTGCCGTCGCCGTGCCGCGGGCACCGAGATTCGGGCCGGGCATAGACGACCCCGCTCGGCCCCCCGCAGGCTTCCGGCGCTAACGCCTCCGGCGGGGGCGGGCCCTCCCTTCTTACCGCGCGACTGAGACCGTCACTCGCACGAGATCGTCTTCTCCCCGTCGCAGGCGTCCGACCCGCGCCCGCCGGCGAGCAGGTCCGACCCCCTCCGCCCTCGCAGGATGTCGTCCCCGGCCATCCCGTAGAGCAGGTTGTTCTCCCGGTCCCCGAGGATCAGGTCGCTGTCGGGACTTCCCAGCACGACCTCGATGCCGCGCAAGGTGTCCCGTCCCTGCCCCCTCGCTGAGTGAGCGTCTAGATCCACCGTCACACCGCCCCTGACCTTCAGATAGCCGACGCGGTCTCTCTTCCGCCCACCGGTGAGGGAGTCGGCTCCGCGGCCGCCGTCGAGGCGGTCCTGCTCGCCGCGTCCATCCAGAACGTCGTCGCCCCCAAGGCCCTCGAGCCTTTCGCCCACCGCCCCTCCAAGCAGGATGTCGGCGAAGCCCGAGCCGGTCACTGCCTCGACCCCTTTGAGGCGGTCCCGCCCCCACCCGCGGGCGGCGCCATCCGCCAGGTCTACTTTGACGGGACCGGGGCTGCCTCTGAACGTCGCCTTGTCGAAGCCCTTCGCTGCAGCGTCGGTGCCGCCCCCTGCGAGGAGGTCGCCGTCGCTTCCGCCGTTGAGGAGATCGCGGCCGCTTCCTGCGAGAAGCGAGTCCTCACCGCCCCCGCCCTTCAGCAGGTCGTCCCCCCCTTTGCCGCAGACGGTGTCATCGCCGCCGAGGCCGTTGATCACGTCGTCTCCTCCGAGGCCGGCGATGACGTCCGCTCGGCGGGTTCCTTCCAGCTTGTCCCGGCCGGAGGTGCCCCGGATCGTCACGGCCTTGCCGCCGCACTCGTCGGGGGCGGCATGTGCCGTGGGCACTATCGGGATCAGCAGGGGAGCGGCGACGACGGCCGCCACCGCCGCAGGGGATATCCATCTGGTGTTCATCCGTCGACCTCCGCCCATCGAGCGTCCGGGCTCCAGTCTTAGCAGACCCCGGAGCCGGACGCGAAGCGGCCCCCGGGTTCTCCGGGGGCCGCTCTGAGATCTATGTACGGCTACCTGATGGTGATGGCCTGCTTGACCGTCACGATGGCGGGAGAGTCGATGCTGAAGAACCTGCCCTTGAAGACCTTCCTTCCTGGGAGCTTCGGGTTGCGGAGGATCGGGACGCCCGAGGCCGACTGGGAGTTCACGTTGAGGTCGAAGGTGAGGGCGGGGCAAGTGTTGGGATTGGACGGGATGTCTCCGGCTATCGTGAAGCCCGTTCTGGGGGTGCCGACGATCTCGAGGGTGATCGAGGTGACCCCCGAGATGTTGAGGAACCAAACCGCCCTGACGCCTCTGTTCTCCTGATCGTCCGTGCGGTCCCTCTCGACGAGTGTGGCCGGGGGGCTGATCGGCGCTTTGGCGCCGTCACTGCCGGGGGGAGCGTCCGGGTTGCACCCCGGGCCTGCTTCGATGGTTATGCCGCCTTGTCCCAACGCGTCGCCGTCCGGGACCCTCGCGTCCGTCGGCAGCTTGAACCCCTTGGGGATCTTGAGCTCGACGCGCTGGAGCTCTTCTTCGCCGTCGTCCTGTTCGACGTGGACCTTGAGCTGGGGATTGCCCTTGACCCTTTTCTCGCTGAGGCTGAACCTCAGCTTCGGGCTGAAGTCGCCGGCGGCGGCGGTGCTTATCAACATCATGCTTAGCAGCAGACCGGAGATGAGGACCTTCGTAAGCCTGGCCATGTTTCCTCCTGCGGTTAGGGACCCGATTTAGATCGGCCAAGAGGAGGATTCGCCGGACGGAGGGTGATTCCTTCGCGACGCTACGGCACGGGCCTCGTCGGAGAGCAGAATAGGCCCCCGTTTCGGACATATCGCCCTGGGTATGCTAACGTTAGCAAAAGTTAAACAGTTGCAAGCAGCGAGAGTGCAGCAGTAGTCAAGGCGTTTACGCAGAACACGAGCCCAGCCCGGAAGCCGGGAGGGCAAGAGAGGAGACAGAATGCCGAATGTGAGCAGCACTGTCGGCAACGTCCGGTCGAG
This sequence comes from Actinomycetota bacterium, assembly GCA_030448085.1. Next base: position 9,448 of record JAUJNU010000035.1, read on the forward strand.
GGCCCTTGAGTTTGGACTCTACCTTCCGGTCGGAGCCGTGACCAAGGTTCGTGACGAGGTCTCGGACATCAGCCGTGACAGCTTCCGCAAGCTCTACGGGAACCTCGTCGATCTGGGTCAGGATCGGCTGGAGCCGGTGGAGCGCCGCGTCCGCCGTCGCGCCAACCGCGTCGAGAACCAGCTGAAGGCCACTTCCCGCACCGTCGCGATCGACCTCGCCCGCAACGCTCGTAAGAGCGCCGGCCGCGCCGAGGCAGCCGTCGACACCGTGGCTCCGAAGCTCCCCCGGGTCGCCGCTCCCAAGAAGGCCAGCGAGCTTCCCATCAAGCGTTACAACTCGCTGACCGCAAGCGAGATCGTCTCCGCCAGCCGGGGTCTCACCCAGACCGAGCTTGCGAAGGTGTACAAGTTCGAGCGCGCCAACCAGAACCGTCGCACGGTCCTGCAGGCGCTCGAGGGCCACTTCGTCCAGCTTCCGATCCCCACCTACGACGCTCTCACCGTCGCTCAGATCAACGAGCGCATCGAGAACCGGTCGAAGGACGAGCTGAAGACGATCCGTCAGTACGAGGCCGACACGAAGGGCCGCACCACCGTCCTGGAGAAGATCGACACCCTCATCTAGGGCTCACGCACAGAAGTGAAGGGCCGGGCGTTCGTTGCCCGGCCCTTTTCGCGTTCTCTGGTTTCTCGGCCACCTTCAGGGGGAGATCGGGACATCACGTGGAACCTTGCAGGTGACAGCCGATCGGCGGGAGGTTCGATGATGCGCAAGAGTTCGTGCGGCGGCCGGCTTGCTCCTCGTGGCCCTGCCTGCGCCGGGTGTGTCCGCCGCGGGCAAACACGTCGAGAAGGCCGATTACGTCGTTCCCCACGGCGCCCGGGTAGGGGGCACGCGGACGGCGATGGCGTCACCTACCCGAACACCGGCAGTGTCGTTCAAGACGAAGCCGAACGACAGATCGCGCACCTGCAGGTCGAGGACGTGACCAGGGGAGAGTCTGGTCTGTGTCAAGCAGGGGAGGAGGGCAGCGGGCCCGATCTCGACTCCGTCTTCTGCGCCCCCCGATGCCCGGGTCGACCTCGTGAGCCGCAAGCCGGTGGTGGTCAACGTGTATTCCGGTGTCTGTGCCAATCACGACTGGTCCTCAGCTTCACACGGGACGATCACCGCAACGTTCTCCTCCAAGGTCTGGGGCACCGGCAAGCACCGGGGCGGCCACCACCACCCCTAGGTGAGCCTGTCGCCTCGAGGCTTCCCTTTCACGAGGGTCCGGTCGATATCCCCTGACCGCTCCTATGGCGTTGGGTCCATGAAAGATCGGAACCAGACCTCGAAGCCGACCCGCAGCGCTCTTCTTCTCCCGGCCCCTGGTGTACCTCGCCATGGTCGTGCTTCACACGGCGGACCATGTGAGGCAGGGCGCGAGCTGCCCCTTGCCCTCCTTCGTCGGCGCCGGCGCCCTCGTAGGAGCGGTGGTCGCAGTCCTTGTGGCCCACCGGGCGCCTACCTGGGCGGGCGCGGTCCTGCTGTTCATCGGGATCTTCAGCACGGTCGACCTGGCCGCGGTCCATCTCGCTCCTAAGTGGGGGATGTTCAGCGACCCCTATGCTGACGCCGGGGTGGGCGCGTTGTCCTGGATCCAGCTGTTCGCGTATATGGCGGCGGGCTTATGGATGGGCCTCGCAGGTCTCCGTCGTACAGGCCGGGCGGTAGCGGTCCAGCTCGCTCTAGGCGAGAGCTTCCTGCCGCACCCGCTCCACGCCGTCGAGCAGGGTCCAGATCGCCTCGGCCCCCGCGGTCGCTCCAGCGGCAGCTTCTTCAGCTCTGCTTCGTCCGAGATGGAGATCGCGATCGCCTGGGCCAGCTCTTCGCTGTGCTCGATGTCGGCTCCCCGTGAAGCTGGAAGTAGTCGGCCGCGGCCCCCTCTATGCCGTAGTGGTCGCGCAGACCGACGATCTTCGTCTCGGCGACGGCAGGGGTCTGGGACTCGTAGCCGTAGATCATGCCCAGGGCGAAGCTCCTGGAGGCCTCGGCTGAGGCGTTGAAAGCGTTCACGCAAGCGGCGGTCTCGGGCTCGACGTCAGAGCTCTTCTTCACCTCTGACTCACTCGCCCCCATGGCCGCGGCGAAGCGCAGCCACAGGCCCGCGTGGTCGTCTTCGACCTCGTCGCGCAGGTTCGCCTCAACTATCCCGGCCGCGTCACCCTCGAGCCGACGCGCAGGGGAGCCGAGGTAGCCCGGGGAAGCTCTCGACCTGGCGCCAGTACTGGGTGGAGTAGTGACGAAGGTCCCCGGTCGTCAACTGGCCGGCGGCCCATGCCTTGTAGAACGGATGATCCAGCAGACGCGATCGAACGTGGCGGCCTGCAACCGAGCTTCAACATCTGATGCCTTGATCATTGCGGCTTCCCTTCCTTCTAGCCAGCTAAGGCCGCGACCATATCCTTTCGCTCGCTGCGGTAGCGGCTAGAGGCGCTCCCTTTGCCGCATGGAACGAGCCATCACCTTCCGATCCCGCTTCGCTGCTCCGCCCAAGCCCTCGACTTCTGCCTCTGCTCGAGGCGGGCCAGCTCCCTTTGCAGCTTCCGGTAGGAGAGCCTCGTTACCTCGAGGCTGCCGTCCTTGGTGGCTGCCTCGACGGCGCAGGTCTCCGTCGTGGCTGCAATCCGCGGAGCGGCACTCCGCGGCGAGGGTGGCAATGTCTGCGAAGGCATCCTCGAGCCCCTCACCCCCTCCCACAGCTGCAGCTCGCGCATCCCACGGGCGTGCCGATCACGATGCCGCCCTCGGGTAGAAAGGATCAGCTCCCTGCAGGTCGTCGTGTGCCTGCCCTTGTCATCGCTCCTCGTGGCCTGCACCTTTTGGACCTCTCCGCCGGAGGCGGTTGACGAGGGTCGACTTCCCGGTGCCGGAAGAGCCGAGCAGGGCGACCGTCCGGTGCGGGCGGAAATACTCGAGGAGGGGCTCGATCCCTCGTCCCTCGAGAGCCGAGACGCTGTGGATGGGGACCCCCGGGGCGGCTTCGCTCACGTCCGCGAGCGCCCCTCGGGGTCCTCGGCGAGGTCCGCCTTCGCCAGCACGACCACCGGCGATGCCCCGCTCTCCCAGGTGAGCGTCAGGTAGCGCTCGATCCGGCGCAGGTTCAGGTCTGAATTGAGCGACGCCACGAGGAAGATGAAATCGAGGTTTACAGCGACAGGCTGCTCCTCGGTCGTCGAGTTGGCGACCTTCGGGAGAACTTCGAGCGGCGGGGGAGCACGCTGCTGAACCGCGACTCCGCGGGCCCGGTTGGCTCGAGTGCCACCCAGTCCCCGACCGCAGGGAGGTCGGCCTTGCTCGCCGCCTCGTGCAGCATCTTTCCCGGCACTTTCGCCTGCACCTCGCCGGAAGCCGTCTTCACTATGTATGCGCCGCGGTGCTCTATGGCCACCCGGCCCTTCGTTGTTGCCGTCGGCGTAGGGGGCGAAAGCCTCCGCCCACCGATCGTCCCAACCGAGCTCTACGAGTGCTTCAAGATCCATCTCTTCTCCATTCGAGGATGGGCCCGGAAAGCGAGGGGCGCGCGAGCGTTGGGAATCTGGTACGGAAAAGGGTGGAACCTCGAGAGGAGCCCGGCGGGGCTCTTAAAGGTTGCCACCGCGCGAGAGGCGACTCTGAGATCTGCCATCAGGTCATCGCCTCCTCTCGTCTATGCCGCCGAGCGGCCACAGGTGCTGCGATGAAGCTAAGCGGTTGTAGCGCTTGAAGTCAATGGCGCTTTGGATCATCGCGGCGGTGCGTCTCGATGCGAGGAACGCGCCCAACAGGATCAGGCCGGTCCCGATGAGAGATAACGGGAAGAGCTCCTCGTCCCTGAAGACGACGCCGAGGACGATCGCGACGACGGGAAGGAAGTAGATCGTTATCGAACCGCGGGCTGCCCCCACCCGCCCGGCGAGGATCGTGATGCCGACGAATGCGAGGGCCGTCCCGAAGACCCCCAAAGCCGCTACCGCCAGGACGCTGCTCCAGGAGAAAGACGAAGCGCCGAGGCCGACCAGGCCCGCCGGGGCCACCATCGCAAGCGCCGCCAGTTGGGCCCTCCACAAGACCGGGAGCGCTCCATAGGCTTGCTGCAAGGGAACGGCGATGTTGAGAGCGATCCCGTAGCAGCCGGTTGCGATGAGAACCAGGAGGGTGCCGAGAAGATCGGCGTCCGCCCCGCGTAGGCTGGGCCATGACACGGCCACGACCCCTGCGAACCCCAGCACCAATCCCACGATCTGGCGGGCCGGAGGCCCCCGCCGGGCTATCGCGGCGGCCACGGCCGCGGCGAAAAGGGGAGTGGCCCCGTTGATCATCCCGGCGAGTGACGAGGCGATCCATTGCTCGGCGATCGGGAACAGGAGCAGGGGAACCGCCATCCAGAAGACCGCCAGGAGAGCGGTGCGGGGCCAGGCGGCGCGGGGGAGGGGCCCTCGCGCCTGCGGGACGAGGCCCAGGGCGAGAGCCCCGAACACGAGCCGCAGGAGGGTCACCACCGTGGGGTGAAGCGTCTCGATCCCTTCGGCGATGAAGAGGAAGGACGAGCCCCACATGAGGGCCACGGCGGCCAACAGGCCCCAATCGAGGGGGGAGAAGCCCTCTCCGGAACCGGCTGATGCCGCGGCCGTGGAAGCGGGTGTCGCAGCTCGTTGGGCGCTCACCCTTAGAGGCTACCGACCACGGCCTCCGACCCCGGCCAACCCTTCTGGTGGGGATAGGAGCGTTTATCCTTGAAGGCGACAGGACACCGAGAAGGAGTGGTGAGGAAGATGGCCAGCCGCAACCCTGCATTCAGCGAGAAGGCGTTCCAGCGGGCGCGGGATGAGTCCCTGACCGCCCATGGCTCCATGACGGTCAACGGGTCGATCCAGAAGACCCTTCTCCTGATCTTGATCGCGGCAGTGACCGGCTCTTACACCTGGAACCAGCACTTTGCCGGCCAGGACGTGAGCGCCTGGGTCATCGGAGGGATCATCGGCGGGCTCATCGCTGCCCTGGTGACCATCTTCAAGCCCAAGGTGGCACACGTGAGCGCCCCGATCTACGCCGCGCTCGAGGGCCTGGCTCTCGGGGGCATCTCGGCCGTCTACAACACCGCGTACGAAGGCCTTCCCGCCCAGGCGATCCTGCTCACGGTGTCCGTCCTCGTCGTGATGCTCTTCCTCTACGTGGCGAGGATCATCCGGGTGACGCAGAGGCTGCGAACCGGGATCATCGCCGCCACGGGCGCGATCTTTCTCGTGTACATCCTGTCTTTCATCCTGAGCCTGTTCGGGGTCCAGATGCCCTTGATCCACGAAAGCAGCGCGCTCGGGATCGGCTTCAGCCTCGTGGTAGTAGGCATAGCAGCGTTCAACCTGCTCCTCGACTTCGACTTCATCGAGAGAGGCGCGAACGGGGGCCTTCCGAAGCGGTACGAGTGGTTCGGGGCCTTCGGCTTGATGGTGACCCTCGTATGGCTGTATCTCGAGATCCTGAGGCTGCTCGGAAAGCTCCGGGACTAGCTTCTTCCGGCCAGCTCTTCGAACCAAGCGAGGGGTTCGCTGCTCTTCGAAGGGGTCGCGTTGTCGGCTCTGTAGAACGCGAGGTACAGCGGCAACAGGGGGCCGAGCCGCGCTATCAGTCGCCCCGCCCTCGCGTTGGCGCGGTCCCAGCGTCCCTTCCTGGCCCCCAGTCCCCAGCTGTTGTAAGCCTCGTCGTGGAGCTCGATGATCTCGAGCACCTCCGGGTCACTGATGTAGCCCTCGGCGAAGCGTCGCGCTATCGCGGCGTGATGGTTGGCGCCGCTCCGCGGCCTGGCGTGGTTCACCTTGTACTTGAAGGTGTCGTGGACCAGCGCGATCAGCCGCAGCTTGGCCCGGTCTCCCTGGGAGCGCGGTTCCCGGTCGATGTTCTCGAGCACCTGCGCGATGTGGATGACGACCTTGCCCTCTTGATGGCCCGGCCGCGGCTTCCCCCAACGCGCGCCCTCCAGCCATTCAGGGTCCGAGCAGATCTGTCGCTCGAGCTCGGTCTCGAGCTCGGGCATCCGAAAGGAGACGCCGGCATCGGCTTGAGCCTGGCTCGCTCCGCCCCTCCTCGGCCTCAGTGTCGCTAGACGTCTCACCGCTCACGACCCTATTAGAGGTTCGCTGGGTGCCTTGGTCCTCTTCGTCCTCATCATCCGAGTGGGGCCCGGCTGCAACTCTGCGAAGGTATAGATGGCGATCTCCATCTCGCCCTTCTTAACCGCGATGGGAGACGTGTAAGGAGGCGAGTGAGGAGCGTGAAGATCGTAAGGATGCACACCACAGGCGGACCGGAGGTGCTTCGCCTGGAGGAGGCACAGCTTCCCGGGCCCCGACCCCACGAGGCGCGGGTTCGCCTCGAAGTGGTGGGGGTCAATTTCATCGACGTGAACCACCGCTCCGGCGCTTACGCGGTGGTTCTGCCGTTCACGCCGGGCTCCGAGGGGGCCGGGGTCGTCATCGAGGCGGGCGAAAACTCGGGGGTCAAGGCCGGCGATCGCGTGGTGTTCGCCATGGTGCCCCATGCATATGCGGAAGAGATCATCGCCCCCGGCGAGCGACTGGTGCCCATCCCAGATGAGGTGACTACCGAGGCCTCCGCGGCGGTGATGCTCCAGGGCATGACGGCGCATTGCCTGCTCGAGTCAGCGGGGGCCCTCACCCCGGGCAGCCTGTGCGTCGTGCACGCGGCGGCCGGAGGTGTCGGTTTGCTCCTGACCCAGATGGCGAGGCGGCGCGGGCTGCGCGTGATCGGAACCGTCTCCAGCCGGGCGAAGGCGCAGGCCGCGAGCGCGGCGGGGGCCGAGCACGTCGTCGTCCATACGGAGAGGGACTTCGGCGAGGTTGTGGACGAGCTGAGCGGGGGTGAGGGAGCCCGAGCCGTCTTCGACGCGATAGGCAAGGACACGTTCGAGCGGAGCCTCGGCTCCCTTGGATCACGGGGCCGCATGGTCCTCTACGGGCAGGCCAGCGGCCCGCCGCCCCTGCTCGACCCGCGCAGGCTGGGCGAGCGATCCCTCTTCCTGACGCGTCCGCTCCTCGCGCACTACATCGCCAGCCGTCGCGAGCTGATGCATCGGGCGGAGGAGGTCCTGGACCAAGTGGCGAGAGGAGAGCTGAACGTGCTGGTCCACGGGCGCTACCGGCTGGGGGATGCGGCCGTGGCCCACGCCGACCTCGCGTCACGCCGGACGACCGGGAAGCTGTTGCTCCTCCCCTGACATCCAGGCGGTATGCTACATATCGTCAGTATGCCGGTTCGAGGAAGGCTGGCCTGTGGCTCTCGTGTCGGAAGCTCCCGTCGGGCGGGCGCGGCCCCTGGAACCCTTTCCAGAGCGCCTACGCCCCGGCCTCGCGCGCTGGGCTCGGCATCTCGAGAGCCTCGAGTGGGCAGCGTGGCTGCTGGACGACAAGGGCCGTCTCGTGTGGACCTCCCCAGAGCTCCGGTACTTCCTGGGCGTGAAGCCGGAGGACGACGTGGGGTACGGGATCCATGGCTTGGAGGCATTCACGAAGAACGTGTGGCTCTCTCGCATCGACCCCGACAGCAGGATGCCGCTCTTCTGCGAGGCGGCCCG
>JAUJNU010000036.1 GCA_030448085.1 Actinomycetota bacterium
CTTGTCGAGCGACAGCACCCCCCGCTCGAGGCACAGGGCTAGATATGAGAGCGTCCTCGAGGGCATAGGCTGCCGAGATCATCCGGGCCGCCTTCCAGGACGAGACCCCGAGCCTCTGCGCCACCCAGGCTGCCGAGCTCAGGCACCCGTCCTGGCGCCACAGCTCCGCCCGGTCGCACTCGGCGATGGTTCGGAGCGTCATCAACTCGGCCCTGCCCATGGAGGCAGCACCCACTTCGAGCTCGCTCACCAGCTGCAGCCGGTCTTTGGTCCTCACTCCGTTCACCTCGCTACCGCCTTTGGTCTTTCTGCACTGATGAAGTCACCATAGACAGAGGGTGTGACAAGAACCCATCTGTTGTTACGGGTCCCGGGCGGATCGTCCGCCGCCCGCGCCTCGGCTTACCCGGGTGCTGCCACGTTGGGGATGTGCGGGGATAAACTCAGCGCCAAGTTGGGAAGAGCGCTCGTACTCAACGCTTCTTATCAACCGCTGTGTGTGGTTCCCGTGCGGCGGGCATTGGTGCTTGCCCTGAAGGAGAAGGCCGACGTCGTCCACACGAACGGCCACATCTTCCGCTCCGAGGCCCTCGAGATAGCGGCCCCCAGCGTGGTCAAGCTCCGCTATTACGTGAACGTGCCTCACCGCGCTCGGTCGTCGCTGTCGCGCAGAGCGGTTTTCGTGAGGGACGAGTACGAGTGCCAGTACTGCGGCCGGCCCGCCGAGAACGTCGATCACATCGTCCCGAAGTCGAAGGGCGGAGGACATTCCTGGGACAATGTCGTCGCGGCCTGCCGCCCGTGCAACTCCCGTAAAGAGAACAGGGCCCCCGCGGAGGTGGGGCTGAGGCTTAGACGCCAGCCACGGGTCCCGCACCAGAGCGTGTGGATCCTCGTCGCGGTCGACAATGTCGACCCCCAATGGCAGCAGTACCTGGGCCTGCCCCAGACGCCCATACCCGCTTAGTCCCTCGGCTTTCCCGCGAATCGCGTCCTAATTACACCCTCGTAATTACCCCCCGATTGGTTGACTTTGCCTTCCCATGGAGTCATTGTGGCGCCTAGTGGAGTGAAAGGGAGAGAAATGGAGAGCCCGGGCAGCCCCTGAGCCCGGCCCCACGCCTCGATCGATCCTCCAGTGGGGAGACGACACAGGGGAGCAGTTGAACTTCACGGGGAAATTCCCTCGCACCATCGACGCCAAGGGGCGACTCATCGTCCCCTCGCGCTTGAGGGACGAGCTGGAGGACGAGGAGGTGTTCTTGACCGTCTGGATGGAGGAGTGCATCTCCCTCTGGTCCGGTGCCGGTTGGCGTCGCCTTCGGGACAAGCTCCTCGACCAGCGGCAGTCGTCCACGGACGCCAGGCGCTTCGTTCGGATGATGACGAGCGAGGGCCACAAAGACAGCGTCGACAAGCAGGGCCGGATCACGGTCCCGCAGTCGCTGAGGGAGTTCGCCGGAATCGACAGCGAGGCAGTGATGGCCGGCAACCTCGATCACATCGAGATCTGGAGCCCACAGAGGCTGGCAGAAGAAGAGCTGAGGCAGCGGTCACGTCCGCTGGCCGAGCAGATCCAAGAGCTCAACATCTAGAGGAGGGAAGACGTCATGCGGAGAGTCAGAGCCATCGGGGAGGACACCCTCGTGCGCGAGCTGAGCCAGGGCATCGTCCTCCTCGCCCTCACCGGCGCCTCCGTCGGGGGGTTCATGGGCATGGTCGCCATCGCCACCCGAGCCCTCGGTCGGTAGCGGATGACCATCCGATGGGACACGAACCGGTCCTCGGAGGAAGGGTCGCAGAGCTCCTTGCTCCTGCATTGGAACAAGGAGGAGTCTTCGTCGACGCCACCCTCGGCCGCGCCGGCCACGCTCGGCTCGTCCTCGAGGCGTCCCCACGGGCGACCCTCGTCGGGATCGACAGGGACCCAGACGCCCTGGAGGCGTCCCGCGCCCACCTCGCCCCGTTCGGGGAACGGGTCGTTCTCGTTCGTGACAACTTCGAAAACCTCGCGGCCGTACTGGAACGACTCGGGCATCCGCAGGTTCGCGGAGTCCTACTCGACCTTGGCGTTTCCTCACCCCAACTGGATGAGGCGGCACGAGGATTCAGCTACCGCCACGACGGACCCCTCGACATGCGAATGGACCCCTCCAGCCCACTCACGGCCGACGACGTGGTGAACGGTTACGCGTTGAAGGAGCTCGAGAGCGTCATAAGGCGCTACGGCGAGGAGCGCTTCGCCGGCCGGATCGCCCGTTCGATCGTCGACGCCCGCCCCATAAAGAGCACCGCGCGCCTCGCCGACGTGGTCAAGGAGGCGGTTCCGCCGCCACCGCCGCACGGGGGTCACCTCTGCGAGGCGCAGCTTCAAGCCTTCCGGATCGAGGTCAACAGGGAGCTCCAGGCCCTCGAGACGGTTCTCCCCGCAGCTTCTGACGCCCTCGAGCCGGAGGGCCGTGCGGCGGTCCTCTCGTACCACTCGCTCGAGGACCGCCGTGTGAGCACGCGATCAAGGACGAGATGAGGGGCTGCATCTGCCCTCCAGACCTCCCGGTATGCGTATGCGGGTCGACCCCCGGCTCCGGCTGGCAACCCGAAGTCGATCGTCCGAGTGAGGCAGAGATCGCCTCGAACCCCGCGCGCTCGCTCGGCCCGGCTGAGGTTGCCGAGAAGGTGGATCGTGAAGCGGGCGGAGGAGGTCCGCAGGTCCGGCACGGCGGGAGGTCCATCCCTTTCTGCGCCGTCCGCAGGAAGAAGCGGGGCCTCATCAAGAGGTCGGGGTCACGCCGCAAGGCCGATGCTCCGTGCTCCTCGCCATCATGGTCTCTGCAACCGTCGGCCTCGTGCTCCTCGAGCAGGTGATGCTCGCCCAGTCAGTCGGCCTTCAAGATGGCCGCCAAGATCGGCAGAGACGGCGGTCGCCGAGGACGAGCACGCCAGTTGCTGCTGGACGCAGCCCAGCTCGGTAGCTCCGAGAGGGTCGAGCAGTACGCCCTCAACACCCTCGGGATGGGTCGCCCCGGGCCCGGTCGGGTGCGTTACGGCGTCGCCCGCCCCGAACCGGTGGCGGCAGGGGATGACAGCCAAGGCGGGCGAGGCGAGGTCAGGCCGCGCGCAAGACACCGTCCTCGGCGTGGGAACCGATAAAAGAGTGACTTCCTCAGGCAACGGAAGAGGCCGCCCCCGCGCAAGGCTCCACGCCGGGCCGCCCGTCGGGCGGCTGCTGCGCAGGGCGGCGTCCCGACGACAAGGCGCCTCAGCGGGCAAGGCGTCCACGCGCGCCAAGTCTTCGCCTCGCAAGAAGGCACCGGCCAGGCCGAGGCTCGCCATCGCCTCGAAGCCCCCGGAAGTCGCGCTCCCCCCGCAGGCTCGTCGTTCTGTTCTTCGTGTTCATCCTGGCTTTCGGCGGGATGACGGCGCGCCCGTTCGTGCTGCAGATCGTGCAAGCTCCTCCTATCAGCAGATCGCGGAGCAACAGCGGGAGCGTGACATCGAGTTCCCGCCAGTCGCAGGCCCGTCTTCGATCGCAGCGGAGAGCCTCTCGCGATCTCGGTGGAGCTGAGCATGGTCTTCGCCGACCCGGTCCAGGTAGAGAGTTCGAGCGCACCGCCGCCAAGCTGGCGCCGCTGCTGAAGCTGCCGGAGCAGGAGCTCGTGAAGAAGCTGATCTCCCATCCGGGCAATCGGTTCGAGTACCTCGCCCGCCAGGTCCTGCCGAAGGTGGCGAAGAAGGTGAAGGCTCTGGACCTTCCGGGGATCGGCATGGAGCCCGAGCCGAAGAGGTTCACCCGGCGGGCGGCTGGCGAGTCACCTGCTCGGATTCGTGAACCTCGACGGGACCGTCAAGGCCGGGATCGAGAGCCAGTACGAGGCATCCTCCAAGGCAAGCCCGGCCGCATGACGCTCGAGCAAGACCCCGTGGGGCGGCCCTGCCTCAGACCGAGTTCAGCTACCAGGCCCCCAAGCCGGGCCGCTCGCTCTTCCTCACGATCGACAAGGAGCTCCAGTACTTCACGGAGCTGACGCTCGCCGATGCCGTGAAGAACTTCGACGCGGCCTCGGGCACGGCGATCGTGCTGGAGCCCGGCACGGGGGAGATCCTCGCTCTAGCCAACTCCCGGACTTCGACCCGAACCGTTTCGGGGAGTTCAACCTCGAGGAACAGCGGAACCGAGCCGTCACCGATGTCTATGAGCCGGGTCGGCCTTCAAGATCGTGACGCTTGCAGGCGCTCTCGAGGAGGGGGTAGTCACTCCACGAAGTTCGAGGTGCCCGATGCGTTCCAGTACTCGGACAAGGTCTTCCACGACTCCCACCCGCACCCGACCGAGATCATGAGCGTCAGCGACATCATCGGAGAGTCGTCGAACGTCGGGACGATCAGGTGGGGCTCGAGCTCGGCGGTGAGCAGCTCGACAGGTACGTGAAGCGGTTCGGGTTCGGCAACCAACGGGCTTGACCTCCCCGGCGAGTCCCCCGGCATCGTGGTGCCCCGCTCAGAGTGGTCCGGGACCACGCTTGCCACCGTGCCGATCGGGCAGGGGGTCGCGGTCACACCGCTGCAGATGGCCGCCGTACGGCGCCATCGCGAACGACGGCGTTTGGGTCGAGCCCAAGCTTCTCCACTCGACGATGGGCTCGGACGGGAAGATCGAGCCCTCGTCCGCCCCCCGCCACCAGAAGGGCGATCTCGAGGGCTACGGCTGAGAAGGTCAGCCGCATCCTCACCGGGGTCGTGGACGAAGGCACCGGCATCGAGGCCCAGATCCCCGGCTACGACGTCGCGGGCAAGACTGGGACCGCCCAGAAAGCCGCGCCCGAGGGCGGCCATGGCCGTGACTACGTGGGCTCCTTCGCGGGGTTCGCTCCTTCCGATGACCCTCAGGTCGTGGTGCTCGTGATGCTCGACGACCCGACGCCGATCTGGGGCGGTTCCACCGCGGCCCCCACGTTCCGCACGATCATGGAGTTCGCTCTCCGGCGGGTAGGTGCATCCCCGAACGGGAACGCCGAGAAGGCCGCAGAGGCGATCGAGTCGGAACAGGCAACCGTCGAGCCCGCACACGACTAGCATCGCCCCGATGGCCCAGACCCCAGCCCAGCAGACGCTCGGCTCCCCGCCGAGGCCGCAGGGGAACTCCTCGTGCGGCTCGACGGAGACCCCATGGCCCCCGTCACGGGCGTGCCGTTCGACTCAAGCAACGTGTCTGAGGGGAGCCTCTTCTTCTGCGTGCCGGGCGCCAAGGTCGACGGGCACGAGTTTGCGCCCAGCGCAGCTGCGGCGGGTGCGGCGGCCCTGTGCGTGGAGCGCCCCCTCGAAACGAACCCACAGCTGCCCCAGATCGTCGTACATGACGTGCGCAAGTCCATGCCCCTCGTCGGGGCCGCCGTCTACGGCCACCCCTCCCGTTCTCTCACCCTCCTCGGAGTGACCGGTACGAACGGCAAGACCACGACCGCTTATCTCCTGGATTCGATACTGAAGGCGGACGCCCGCACGACGGGTCTCATCGGCACCATCGAGACCCGGATAGGGGACGAGCACCGGCGGGGGACGCGAACGACGCCGGAGTCGCTCGACCTCCAGCGCCTGCTGTGGGAGATGGTCGAGGCGGTGTCGAGGCCGTGGCGATGGAGGTGACCTCTCCGGCGCTCGTCCTGAACCGTGTCGATGGGCTCCGGTTCACCTCTGCGGCCTTCACGAACCTCACCCAGGATCATCTCGACTTTCATGCCGACATGGAGGACTACTTCATCGCCAAGTCATCGTTGTTCGTGCGCAGCGTGTGGCTGAGGGGGCCGTGAACGTGGATGACGAGTACGGCCTGCGGCTCCTCCGCTCCGCCCAGGTCCCGGTCCTGGGATTCGGCTCCTCGGCAGACGCCGACGTTCGGGCGATCGAAACGGAGTCGAGCTCCGCCGGCAGCAGGGTGCGGGCCGCCACCCCCAAGGGGGAAGCGACGATCGAGACCAAGCTCGTCGGTCCCTTCAACGTGTCGAACTGCCTGGCGGCCCTCACCGTTGCCTTGCAGGCCGGTATCTCGCTCCCCGTCATCGAGCGGGGGTTGAGCGAGCCCGGAGCGGTGCCGGGCCGGTTCGAGGCTCGTCGACGCAGGAGCAGCCGTTCACCGTGGTGGTCGACTACGCCCACACCCCGGACTCGTTATCGAACGTGCTCGAAGCGGCGCGGCGGATGGCGCACCCAAGCGGGGGCCGCGGATCGCGGTGTTCGGAGCGGGAGGGGACAGGGACTGCAAGAAGAGGCCGCTGATGGGAAGCGTTGCCGGACGCTTGGCAGACGTCGTGGTCGTCACCTCCGACAACCCCAGGTCCGAGACCCCGAGGCGATCATCGGGCCCTCCTCGAGGGCGTCAACGTGACGAGGCCGGGGGGCCGGACGTGGTGGACGCCGACTGGGCCTGCGTCGCGGCAGCGCTCGAACGCCGCGCGTCCTCACGACGTCGTCGTGATAGCCGGCAAGGGACATGAGACGGGTCAGGAGCTCGTCGACAGGACGATCCCGTTCGACGACAGGATCGTCGCTCGTGGCGAGCTCGCGGCGCCTCGGCTGGGAGCAAGCGTCGTGATCAACATCATGATCGCGGGAGTCATCGGTCTCGTGGTGTCCGCTCTCGGAACCCCGATAGCCGTGCGCAGGTTCCGCAAGCGGGGCTGGGGGCAGCTGATCCGCGAGGAAGGTCCCAAGGCCCACTACGAGAAGCGAGGCACCCCACCATGGGCGGGGTCGTGATCCTTCTCGGGGGGTCCTCGGTTACGTGTTCGGGCACTTCGGCACCGAGGGCTTCACCCCGTTCCGCGACAGCGGGTTGCTCGCCATGGGGACGATCATCGCCCTCGGGGTCCTTGGGTTCCTCGACGACTTCATAAAGATCTACAAGTCACGCTCCCTCGGGCTGCGCGAGAGCGAAGTTCCTGGGGCAGGTGGTCATAGCACTCGTCTTCGGGCTGATAGCCGTGAACCAGGTGGGCATCGGCACCGACATCTCCTTCTTCCGCTCGACCGCCCTCGACCTCGGGATCTTCTTTTCTTCATCTGGGTCTTCTTCATGGTCGCAGCGTCGTCAACGGAGAACCTGACGGACGGCCTCGACGGTCTCGCTGTGGGATCCGCGGCCCAGGTGCTGGGGGCGTTCGTGGTGGTCGCCTTCTGGCAGTTCCGCCACCCGGTCTTCTACGATATCGGCGCCACCGGCTCCGACCCTTCGACCTGGCGATCCTCGCCGCCGCGCTGTTCGGCGCCTGCGCGGGGTTTCCTGTGGTGGAACACGGCCCCCGCCAAGATCTTCATGGGCGACACCGGCTCCCTGATGCTCGGGGGGGCCATGGCCGTGTTCGCCATCCTGCTCAACACCCAGTTGCTGCTGATCGTCCTCGGTGGCCTCTACGTCGTCGAGACCCTGTCCGTCATAGCCCAGGTGCTGTTCTTCAAGAAGACGGGCAGGCGCATCTTCCTCATGGCACCGATCCACCACCATTTCGAGTTAGCCGGATGGGCCGAGTTCACCGTCATCGTGAGGTTCTGGGTGCTGTCCGGGCTCTCGGTCGCCTTCGGGATCGGGCTCTTCTACGCGGACTTCCTCGCCAAGGCCTCTTCGACGGATGAGGGACCTCGCCGGGGTCAAGGTCATCGTGGTGGGTCTGGGGAGTGAGCGGTTCCGCTGCTGCAGAGGCACTCATCCGGGCCGGGGCTTCGGTGAAGGTGACCGAGAGCGGAGATGGCGCCGGGCTCGAGGCCAAAGCAGCCAACCTCCGGGCGCTGGGGGTCGAGGTCGAGTTGGGTGGGCACGATTCCGCCGCTCTCGACGGGGACCCTGCGGTTGTCAGCCCCGCATCCTCGGCCGCGCCTGTGATCGCCGAGCTCGAGTCTCGGGGCTCGAGATCTGGAGCGAGATAGAGCTTGCGTACGTGCTCGCCCGCTGCGACTTCCTCGCGGTCACCGGGACGAATGGGAAGACAACGACGACGAGCCTTCTCGCCGCCATGCTCGCGGGGGCCTGGAGTCGGTGGCTGCGGGCAACATCGGCCTTCCGCTGGCCGAGGCCGTGGGGATCGTCCCAGAGGGTGGAGCCATCGGTGGTGGAGGCATCGAGCTTCCAACTCGCGACCATCCACCTGTTCCGCCCGAAGGTGGCGGTGCTGCTGGAACCTCGGTGAGGACCATCTCGAGTACCACTCACGGTCGAGGAGTACTGGAGAGCCAAGGAGCGGATAGCTCTCAACCAGACGCCCGAGGACCACTTCGTCTTCAACGCCGGGGATCCGGCCCGCGTCGCCGCGGCCGGGCGGGTCGCCGCGCCTTCCGGTCCCCTTCAGTGTCGACGAGGCCCCGGTCGATGGCATCGGTGTCGACGGGGGACCGGATCATGTGGAAGGGCGACGACCTCTGGTCGCGGGCGGAGATCCCCCTCCAAGGACGCATAGGGCTCGAGGACGCGCTGGCGGCGGCCGCCGCGGCGCTCTCGTACGGTGTCGAGCCGAGCGCGGTCATGAGGGCCATGGAGGGTTTCACGCCCCTGCCTCATCGTCTGGAGGTCGTCACGAGGGCGGGCGGTGTCACTTTCATCGACGACTCGAAGGCAACGAACCCGCACGCCACCCTCGCGGCAGTTATGGGTATGGAGGATGTCGTCCTGATCGCAGGCGGGAGGAGCAAGGGAGTAGATCTGTCAAGTCTGGCCGCGACGGTGCCTCCGGTCCGGGCCGTGGTCGCGCTGGGTGAGTCGAAGGACGAGGTGGTGGAGGTGTTCGACCCTCTGGTGCCCGTCGAGGCGGTGACCACTATGGAAGACGCGGTCGACGCAGCTTTCCGCCTCGCAGATGGCCGAGGATCCGTCTTGTTGTCGCCCGGTTGTGCGAGCCTGGACATGTACGCGAGCTACTCGCAGAGAGGCGAGGTGTTCGCGCGCGCCGTTTCAAACCTGATCGCCGGCGGGAGGATCGATGGCCACTCGTAGCAGCAGCGTCCGCGCCCTCGGCTCGAGGGCCGGAGCCAAGGAGAAGGAGAAGGCCCGGAGCAAGGGGCTCAGCATCGGCCACCCCGCGATGTTGATCGGGGTGACGACCGTCCTGCTCGTCTTTCTGGGTCTCGTGATGATCTTGTCGGCCAGCTCCGTCACCGCCTTCGCAAACTACGGCTCCTCCTTCCTCTTCTTCCAGAGGCAGGCCATCTGGGCCGTGGTGGGCCTCGCCTGTTTCGCGTTCTTCGTGAGGCTCGACTATCACCGCCTGAGCGGCGCGGGCTACGTCCTGCTCGCGGTCTCGATCCTGATGATGGCTGCGGTGCTGATCCCGGGTATCGGTGTGACCGTCGGCGGGAGCTCCCGCTGGCTTCGCGCCGGCCCCCTCTCGTTCCAGCCCTCGGAGATGGCCAAGCTCGCCCTTCTGCTGTTCGCAGCGGACGTCTTCTCGCGCAAGAAGGAGAAGTCGTTCGAGGACGTGCGGCACACGATGCTTCCCATGGTCCCGGCCCTTGGGATCCTCATCATCCTGGTGATGAAGCAGCCCGACCTCGGCACCACCATCCTTCTCAGCTCGATAGGGATGGGGATGCTTTTCGTTGCCGGGGCGCCGATGAGGTGGCTGGCGCCGATGGCGTTGGTCGGCGGGGGGCTCGCCGGTTTCGCGTCGATGTACACCGAGTACCGGCGCGAGCGCGTGCTGGCTTTCATGAACCCCTGGGCCGATCCTCTCGGCACCGGCTACCACACGATCCAGTCGCTCATCGCTATCGGTTCGGGAGGCTGGTTCGGGGTGGGCCTCGGCGCCAGCCGCCAGAAGTGGGCTTACGTCCCGAATGCCCACACCGACTTCATCTTCGCCATCCTCGGTGAGGAGATGGGGCTTCTCGGAACGCTGGCGGTGCTCGGCATGTTCGGCTTCCTCGTCTACCTCGGCATCAAGACGGCTCACAAGGCGGCCGACCGGTTCGGCATGCTGATCGCATCCGGGATCACGATCTGGATCGGGCTGCAGGCTCTCGTGAACATCGGCGCCGTCACCGGGTCTCTGCCGATAACCGGGGTCCCTCTGCCGCTGGTCTCGTTCGGGGGCAGCTCACTCGTCATCACGCTCATCGGCATGGGGATCCTGACGAACGTCGCTCGTCAGTCCCGCACCGGCGAGAGGAGGAAGGGCAAGCCCGCCGGGCAGAAGAGCGGATGAAGGTCGTGATCGCCGGAGGCGGCACGGCCGGGCACGTGAACCCCGCCCTCGCGCTCGCCGCCTGCATGGGGGGCGACGAGGTCTCGTTCCTCGGCACGAACAAGGGGGCAGAGGCGAAGCTCGTCCCCGAGGCCGGATACCCCCTGCACGAGATCGAGGTGCGGGGCTTCGACAGGGCCAAGCCCCTTTCTTTCTTCGCCACGGCCGCGAGAGCCGGTGGTGCGGTCGCCACGGCTCGCACGCTCCTTCGGCGGATCCGCCCCGACGTCCTCCTCGGCATGGGCGGTTACGTCAGCCTTCCCGCTTGCATCGCCGCCCGCACCATGCGGATCCCGGTCGTCCTCCACGAGCAGAACATCGTGTTCGGCTTGGCGAACCGGGTGTCGAAGCCGCTCGCGCGCACCATCGGCGTCTCGTTCGAGGAGACCCTCTCGGCGGCGGGCGGCAAAGGGGTCTTCACCGGGAACCCCGTGGCTCCCGAGCTCGTCGGTCTCGACAGGGGGATGGCGAAGGCGAGGGCGCAGGACCGGTGGGAGCTCGATCCCGAACGCCGCACGCTGCTCGTGTTCGGGGGGAGCCTTGGGGCCAAGCGCGTGAACGACGCCGCCGCGGGCCTGGCCGCCCGCTGGGCCGACCGCAGCGACCTGCAGGTGCTTCACATCACGGGGCGATCTTCGTACGAGGCGATCAGCAGGTCGGTGTCCGCCGCGCGGCCGGGCCGGCTGATCTACCGGGTGGTCGATTACGTGTCCGGGATGGGCGACGCGTATGCGGCCGCCGACCTCGCCCTTTGCCGTGGGGGGGCGACGACGGTGGCGGAGCTGGGGGTGCTGGGGGTTCCCTCGGTGATCGTTCCCTATCCCCACCATAGGGACCGCCAACAGGAGAAACACGCCGGCGTGCTCGTGGCGGCGGGTGCGGCTCGCCTCCTCGACGACGCGCAGACAACGACCGAGACCGTGGGGACCGCCTGCGGTGGGTTGCTCGCAGAGGATGCAGCTCTCACCTCCATGGCCGCCGCCGCGCTGGCCCTCGGCCGCCCGGACGCGGGCGACAGGCTGGCGGCCGTCATCCGTAAGGCGGCCTCGTGAGCCTCGGAACCCGGGGCAGGACGCACTTCATCGGCATCGGCGGGGCGGGCATGTCCGCGATAGCCAAGGTGCTGGTCGAGAGGGGACACGAGGTCTCCGGCTCCGACATGAAACCCTCGCGCGCGGCGACCGTGCTGGAAGCGATCGGCGCGTCGATACGCCTGGGCCACGACCAGGCGAACGTAGAGGGAGCTGCACGGGTCGTTGTCTCGTCCGCGATCCCCGAGAGGAACCCGGAGTTGGTAGCGGCACGGGAGCAGGGGATCCCCGTCCTGACGCGGGGCGAGGCACTGGCGGCTCTCCTGGCGCCTCTTCGATCGATAGTGGTCGCCGGCACCCACGGGAAGACGACGACCACGTCGATGATCGTCAGCATCCTGGCCGCCGCCGATCTCGACCCCACCTATCTGGTCGGTGCCGGCCTGAACGACGCCGGCACGAACGCTCGCTCCGGACGGGACGACATCGCCGTGGCGGAGTCGGACGAGAGCGACGGCTCGTTCCTCCTCCTCAGCCCTCACACCGCTGTGGTCACGAACCTCGAGCTCGATCACGTCGATTACTGGGGCTCCTTCGAGGACCTGGTCGCCGGCTTCGGACGATTCATGTCCTCGGTCGTCGAAGGAGGCGCGGTGGTTGTCCCCGCAGAGGACGAGGTCCTCCTCCGGTTGGCGGCCGACGCAGCGAGAACGACGGTGACGTTCGGCTCGAAGCCGGCCGATGTCGGTTACTCCGGGTTCGCCCCGGCAGGGAATGGCTCTACGTTCCGGCTGGAATGGAAGGGCGCCTCGGCCGATGTCACGCTCCTCGTCCCCGGCCTCCACAACGTGATGGACGCCGCTGGCAGCGGCAGCGGCCTGCCTCCACCTGGGCGTCGGGCTGGAACAAGTGGCGCTGGGGCTCGGCCGGTACCACGGGGTCGAGCGACGCTTCCAGGTGAGGGGCAAGGCGCGGAGTGACCATCATCGACGACTACGCGCATCATCCGACCGAGGTAAGGGCGACCTTGAGGCTGCTCGCCCGGGCGGGTGGAACAGGGTGATCGCGGTCTTCCAGCCGCACAGGTACTCGCGCACCGCGGTCCTCGCCCCGAGTTCGGCGGTTCTTTCGCCGCGGCCGACCGTGTCGTCATCACGGATGTCTACGGCGCGGGGGGAGGAGCCGGTCCCCGGCGTGACCGGCAAGCTCATCTCCGACCAGGTCTGCGCCGCCCTTCCCGGCAAGCCGGTCGCATATTTCCAGCACCGGGCGGAGCTAATCGCGTACCTTGAAGCCTGCATGCGCCCCGGTGACGCTCTCCTCACGCTCGGGGCTGGAGACGTCACCTCGCTGGGTGAGGAGCTGATCGAGAGGGTCGGTGCAGACAGATGGACATGAGCCGCGTCGAGGCGCGTCTCCTGCGAGAGGGGTTCTCGGGCAACGTGCAGCGCGACGCGCTGCTCGCACGCCTAACGA
This sequence comes from Actinomycetota bacterium, assembly GCA_030448085.1. The sequence goes on from JAUJNU010000036.1 coordinate 12,731, forward strand.
CCTATCGGCTCGGGGGTCCCGCGGCTCTGTATGTCGAGCCATCCGATGAGGCCGACCTCGAACGCCTGGCGAAGGCCCTCGCACATGAGCCGGCACCTCTCCTGCTGATCGGCCGCGGGTCTAACCTCGTCATCTCCGATGCCGGCTGGCCCGGAGTTGCCGTGCGCTTGGGCGCCCCTTTCTCCTGGGTCCGGGAGGGCGAAGCCGAAGGAGACCTCATCGCGGGCGCCGCCACTCCTCTGCCGGTGCTGGCGAACCGTGCCGCAAGGAGGAGCCTCCACGGCCTCGAGTTCATGGTCTCGATCCCGGGCTCGGTCGGCGGTGCGGTGCGGATGAACGCGGGAGCCCATGGCTCCGATACGAGCCGTCACCTGGCAACGGCCCGCGTGATGCGTCTCGCGCCGTTCCGCGTCGAGACGAGGCCACAGGGGTCGTTCGATCACTCCTACCGTCACTCGAACCTCGATGAGGGCGAGATAGTTCTCGATGCGACGTTCAGGCTCGCACCCGCGGACGAGTCATCCATCAAGTCCGAGATGGAGGCTTACAGGAGGCATCGCGCCGAGACCCAGCCCGGCGCGCTGCAGAACGCGGGGAGCGTGTTCAAGAACCCGTCCGGCGACTCGGCCGGACGCTTGATAGAGGAGGCGGGCCTCAAAGGGTTCGCGGTCGGGGGAGCGGCCGTCTCGGACCTGCACGCCAACTTCTTCGTCGCCTCGGCGGGGGCCTCGGCACAGGACGTATGGGATCTCGTGGCGGCGGTCAAGGCCCGCGTGCAACAGCACGCGGGGGTCGATCTCGTGCCGGAGATCAGGTTCGTCGGGGTCTTCCCGGCTCGCTCCACGGAGGTGCGCGTATGAACAGTGTGGTCGAGGCCGATCCGAGGATCAGCAGGCGTCGAAAGGCGGTCGCCCGCTCCAAGCGCAAGCGACTGTTCTTGGGCCTGGCCCTGCTCGCCGGCCTCATCACGGTCATCTACGCGATGTTCTGGTCCCCGCTCCTGGAGGTGAGGGAGGTCAAGGTCGTAGGGGGCCCGCACACCAGCTCCGAGCAGGTCGCGACGGTCGCGGGGCTCGATCAGGGAGGCAACCTCTTGAGGCTATCGACGAGGGAGGTCGCCGATAGGGTCGAGACGCTTCCCTGGGTCAAGAGCGCAGAGGTGACGAGGATGCTCCCCGGAACCGTGAAGGTGCGTGTGGTCGAACGGGAGCCCGCCTTGGTTCTCTCCCTCGCCGGCTCGAGATGGTTGATCGACGCCACCGGTGCCGTCCTGGACAGCGGCTCCACCCGTGGGTTGCCGGTCCTGGCCGGCGTGGAGGTCGGAGGGGTGTCGCCGGGGGACGAGCTGAAGACGGAGGAGGCGCTCGACGCGCTGAGCGCCTTCCGCTCCCTGTCGGGCCCGCTGCAGGACAAGGTCGCCGGCATGTTCGCCCCGACCCGGGAGCGGATCACGCTTTCCCTCGACGACGGGACCGTGATCCGCTATGGCGCGGCCGAGCGTTTGGTGGCCAAGAACCGGGTGCTGGGCGCTCTCCTCGAGCGTTTTCGGGAGGAGGGCCGCAGCGTCGGGTACATAGACGTGCGGGTGCCGACCAATCCCGCGGTCGCTCCGGCAGCCCCCGAGGGCCAGGAGCCTCCCGCCGCCCCCTAGGGGTCACTCCTGCCGAGCCCTTCCCTTGACGCTCCGGGGGCAGATGATATATTCCTGAACCAGTACCTCAGGTTGACATAACTCTAACCCTCAACCTTAGGAGGAGAGCCCGACGGAGGGCCTCTGACCAGGGCAAACGCTCTGGACCCCCAAGCTTGAAGACCAAGGCTGCAGGGGTGGTTGAGGTAAGGAAGGGAGCGGGCATGGCAGGACCACAGAATTACCTAGCAGTCATCAAGGTCGTGGGGATCGGCGGAGGCGGCGTCAACGCCGTGAACAGGATGATCGACGTGGGACTGAAGGGCGTCGAGTTCATCGCCATCAACACCGACGCTCAGGCCCTCCTCATGTCCGACGCAGACGTGAAGCTCGACATCGGCCGGGAATTGACGCGAGGCCTGGGCGCCGGCGCTAACCCCGACGTGGGGCGCCAGGCCGCCGAGGAGCACCGGGACGAGATCGAAGAGGTGCTGAAGGGCGCCGACATGGTGTTCATCACCGCAGGCAAAGGCGGCGGCACCGGAACCGGCGGGGCCCCGATCGTGGCCGAGATAGCGAAGTCCCTCGGCGCTCTGACGATCGGAGTGGTCACGCGCCCCTTCGCCTTCGAGGGCCGGCAGCGCGCCGTCAAGGCCGAACAGGGGATCGCGAACCTGAAGGAGAAGGTCGACACCCTCATCGTCATCCCGAACGACAGGCTCCTCGACGTCGGTAGCGCGACGACCTCGGTGCTCGAGGCCTTCCGGATGGCGGACGAGGTCCTCCTTCAGGGCGTGCAGGGGATCACCGACCTCATCACCACCCCGGGGCTCATCAACCTTGACTTCGCCGACGTGAAGGCGGTGATGACCGATGCCGGGTCTTCGCTCATGGGCATCGGGCAGGCGCGCGGCGAGGGCCGCGCGGCTCAGGCCGCCAAGTCGGCTATCTCATCTCCGCTCCTGGAAGCCTCTATCGAAGGAGCACGCGGTGTCTTGCTCAACATCGCCGGCGGGTCCGACCTCGGCTTGTTCGAGGTCAACGAGGCTGCTTCGATCATCTCTGACGCAGCTCATCCCGACGCCAACATCATCTTCGGGGCTGTCGTGGACGACACCCTCGGCGACGAGGTGAGGGTGACCGTGATCGCAGCCGGCTTCGACAGATGGGGCCAGCGTGAGGCGGAGAACATCGTGCGTCCGGAAGAGAACATCTTCTCCATCCCGTCCGTCGGAGGGGACGGCGACAACGGCTTCCTCCGCGAGAGCGAGCGAGAGCGGCTCGTCTTCGACGCCGACGACGAACTCGAGGTCCCGTCCTTCCTTCGTAACGAATAGCCACCAGGTCACAAAAGGTCTTCCCCAGGAGAGGCGGGGCCCCGGGCAGGGCTCCGCCTCTCCTTTTCCGTGCGCCGGTGGTCGCCGGTCCTCTGGGAGACTCGAACGATGTTGAGTCAGGCCAGGCGCGGCGAAGTTGTTTTCATCAGGGATCCCGACGCCCTCACGCTCGGCGTTGCGATCGCCTTCCCCGATCGGCGGGGAGGGGTCAGCACCGGCCTGTGGTCGTCGCTGAACCTGTCCGGGGCCGTGGGGGACGAGCCGTCTGCGGTGGAGGAGAACAAGGGGCGGGTGGCCGGCGCCGTCGGCGTCCCCCGCGGTGACTTGAGGCTCGCCCGGCAGGTCCACGGGTCGGCGCTGATCGAGTGCTCCTCCGTCCCCCTGGCGGACGCGGAAGGGGACATCCTCGTCGCCCGCACGCCCGGCTTTGCGCCCGGCGTCCTCACGGCCGATTGCGTCCCTGTGCTGCTTGCCGGCGAGGAGGGAGTGGCCGCGGTGCACGCGGGCTGGCGCGGTCTCGTGGCCGGCGCTGTCGAGAAGGGCATCGAGTCGGTGGGCCGCCTGAAAGCGGCGTGGGTCGGGCCGAGCATCCGCTCCTGCTGCTACGAGGTCGGGCCGGAGGTGTCGGCGGCTTTCGCCGAGGCCGGGCTTCCCGTGGCCGCACCCGATCGCGTCGATCCGGGCGAGGGGGCCGTCGCCATACTGGTGCGGAACGAGATACCCAAGGTCGAGGTGAGTGGGATCTGCACGTTCTGCGAGGACCGCTTCTTCTCCTATCGGCGCGATGGTGTCACCGGCCGCCAGGGCGCCTTCATAAGACTTCTGTGAGTGAGGTGGGGGCCCGGCTGGCGGAGGTCCGCGGGCGGATCGAGGCCGCCGCACTGCGCTCCGGCCGCTCGGCCGACGCGGTGAGACTCGTGGCGGTGTCGAAGGGGCAGCCGGCCGAGAGGGTCGTCGACGCGATCGATGCCGGCACGCGCGACCTCGGAGAGAACCGGGTGCAAGAGCTGAGACAGAAGCGGATGGTCGTGCCCGGGCCCGTCCGCTGGCACTTCGTCGGACACCTTCAGACGAACAAGGTGCGCCACGTCGTCGGCTCCGTCGACCTGGTGCACTCGGTGGACCGGTTCGGCCTCGCGGAGGCGATCGGTCTGAGGGCGCGCTCGCTCGGCGTGGTGCAAGAGGTGTTGGTCGAGGTGAACGTGGCCCGTGAGCCGAACAAGCACGGCGTTCCTCCCGAGCAGGCTCTGGGCCTGGCCCTCGAGGTTGCAGGCATCGAGGGGGTGGAGGTCAAAGGCCTGATGACGATGGCCCCTTTGAGCGATGATCCCGAGAAGTCCCGATCGGTGTTCGCCCAGCTGAGAGACCTGGGGTCCCTCCTCGAGGCCAGGCTCCCGGGAGCCGGCGAGCTCTCGATGGGGATGACCGGTGATTTCGAGGTGGGCGTCGAGGAGGGAGCAACGATCGTGCGCGTCGGCACCGCCATCTTCGGGTCCCGTTCGCGCTGACGCGCGGCGTGGGACCGGGCCAGCGGGATATCCTTCGCTCATGGCCGGCACCTGGAAGAAGATCCTCATGTACCTGGGGCTCGTGGAGGAGGACGATCTCGACGAATACGGGTACGACGACTACGCCGAGGAAGAGCCACAGCAGCGCAAGGCGGCTCCCGTCAGGCGCGTCGCCGAAGCCCCGACGCAGCGCAAGAAGGACGCGGTCGTCCGGGCGATGCCCACGGCGCCGCCGGGACGGCTCCACCTCCTGCATCCGACGACCTTCAACGACGCGCAGGAGCTGGGCGACAAGTTCCGCGATGGCTACTCCGTGATCATGAACCTGCAGTCGGCCGACCCCGACCTCTCTCGCCGGCTCATCGATTTCGCCAGCGGGCTCGTCTATGGGCTCGCCGGGTCGATGCAGCCGGTGGCCGAGAGGGTCTTCCTCCTGACGCCCTCCGGCGTTCAGGTCTCCGCCGAGGAGCGCAGACGCTTCCTCGAGGAGCGCGGCTTCTTCAACCAGGCATAAGGGGCGCTTTTCAGGTGGCCCTGGAGATCATCTGTTTCGCCCTGCAGGTCTACTGGGTGATCCTGTTCGTGCGGATCATCCTTTCATGGACCACGATGTTCTGGTCCCCGCCACCGGCCCTCACCCCTGCCATCAGGGTCATCTACGACCTGACCGAGCCTGTGATGGGCCTCTTCCGGCGCTATATCCCACCCGTTGGATCCCTCGACCTGTCTCCCATCTTCATCTTCATCATCATCCAGTTGATCAGGTCCTCTATCTGCGGTTGATACCGGGGTTTCCCCACACCTTTCTGCGATACTGAGCCGATGGAGCTAAGCGCGCGCGAGGTCCACGAGAAGCAGTTCCACGACGCCTGGCGCGGATACAACCAGGAGGAGGTGGACGACTTCCTCGATCGCGTCGCGGAGACGATCGAGAGGCTGTCGCGAGAGAACAGCTCCTTGCAAAGGCGGGTCGGGGAGCTAGACCGCGCCGTGTCCCAGAGCCGCAACACCGAGGAGATGCTGAAGAAGACCCTCCTCAGCGCGCAGAAAGCCGCGAACGAGGCCATCGCGGCGGCCAAGGCCAAGGCGGAGCAGTTGATCAACGAGGCCGAGCTGGGCGCGCGCCGGACCGGTGAGGCGGCCGATCGGCGAGCGGCCGAGCTCGACCGCGACCTCGCGGCCAAGCGCCGAGAGCTAGAGGCATCGATCGAAAGGCTGAAGGCGAGGGAGGCCGAGATGAAGCAGCGCCTCCAAGCCTTCATGGAGCAGCAGATGAGCGCCCTGTCGGGCCTCGGAGGGGGCCCCGGCCCCGGCCCGGAGACGACGCCACCACAGGCGATAAGGCCGGTCCTGGAGCGTTCGGAGGACCCCCAACCCACCCCCCGGCCCTCGGCCGGACGTCCGCAGGAGGGCCGTTCGCAGGAGAGCGTGGGAGGCGTGAGGGGCCTGTTCCGCCGCGAGGAGAACCGGTAGGTGACGGGCCTCATCGCCGCGTCGATGCTGCTGATCACGGTGGCGGCGGCGGCCCTGGTCTTCGGCTGGGCCAACGCGAACGAGCTTCTGATCTGGGTCTCCATCGCCTCGAGCGTGGCCGCGGCGATCTGTCTCGCGCTCGCTTACGCGCGGTCCCGCGTGGGCCCGGCCACTCGCAGGCCCGCGCGCCGGAAAAGGTCGCCTGCCTAGCCGACTCTTCTGAGTCCTATCTCCACGGTTGTCCCGTCGATCCCGGCGCTCGTCTGGAAAGCCGCGTCCGGAGCATCGGGAGCCAGCTCGAGACGGGTGGCGAGGACCTCGCCTGAGATGTACCCCTCATGGCGCTCGAGCCCGCCCCTTGCATCCTCGTTGGCCGACCAGAGCCAGAGCTCGATCCGGTCCTCGACGGCGAGCCCGCTGGCCTTTCTCAGGTCCTGCACGACCCGCACCACCTCTCGCGCCGTTCCCTCCGCCGCGAGCTCGGGCGTGATCTCGAGGTCCAGAGCTAGGCCGGAGGCTCCCTCCCGGGCAAGCGAGTACCCGGCGCGGCCCTCGATCCTCACGTCGAGATCGTCCGGCGCGAACACGTGCGTCTCGCCGTCCAGCTCAAGGGTCGCCTTCCCACCCTTTTCGAGAGCCTCAACGAGAATGGCGGGATCGGCCGACGAGATGGCTTTCGCGATCCCCGGCATCCGGGGGCCGAAGCGCCTGCCGAGCGCCTTGAAGTTCGGCTTCACCGTGTACGTGACCAGCTCCTCGAGGCCGTGGGCCACCTCCACGGCTTTCACGTTCAGCTCCTCGGCGACCAGAGCCTCGAGACCTTTCAGGTCATCCACCTCCGCCGAGGGCAGGACGACCAAGGCCCGGCTGAGCGGCTGCCTCACCCTCACCTTGCCCTCGGTCCTCGCGGCCCGGCCGAGAGCGACGAGCTTGCGCACCAGCCTCATCCGGCGACGCAGTGCCTCGTCGGCCCGGTCGGGGCGCGGGGCCGGCCAGTCGCTGAGGTGCACCGAGTCAGGAGCGCCGGCCCTGGTCCCCGTGAGGTTCGTGAAGATGGCGTCTGTGACGTACGGCGTGAACGGAGCGCTCAACTGCGCGACCGTGACGAGGCACTCCCATAACGTGAGGAAAGCCGCCTGTGTGTCGGCGTCCTCACCCGAACGCCAGAAGCGTCGACGTGACCGCCGCACGTACCAGTTCGAGAGGTCGTCGACCAACCTATCGAGGCGCTTGCCGGCCTGGGTCGCGTCGAACGCCTCGAGGTTCTCGGTGACGACGCGGGTGCAGTCCTCCAACTCCGCGAGGATCCATCGGTCCATCTCCGAGCGCTCCGCGACGGGGATGTCGTGCGCAGACGGGTCGAAGTTCTCGAGAGAGGCATACGTCACCCAGAACGCGTAGGTGTTCCACAGTGTGAGGAGGTACTTGCGCAGTGACTCCTCGACGATCTCTGGTGAGAGCCGGCGCGCGGACCAGGG
>JAUJNU010000037.1 GCA_030448085.1 Actinomycetota bacterium
GCCCGGGGCATGTCTCGAGCACGAGAACGTCACAACCATCGTGATCGAGACGGCGAGACGCCACAACGACAGGTTGCTCGTGAAGTTCGAGGGCATCGAGTCCCGCGTAGAGGCGGACGCCATCCGCGGATCCCTCTACGTCTACTCCGATGACCTGCGCCAGCTCGACGACGATGCCGAGTTCTGGGAGCACGATCTGATCGGGACAGAGGTTGTCGGCGTCGATGGCTCCCGTGTCGGCGAGGTGCAGGCGCTGATCGTCAACCCCGCACAGAGCCTCCTCGTCATCGACACCGATCGCGGGGAGCGATACGTCCCCTTGGTGAAGGAGATCGTGAAAGCGGTCGACGTTGGCGAAGGGAAAGTGGTGATAGATCCTCCGCAAGGGCTCCTCGATTGAGCCTGCGCTTCGACGTCATCACGATCTTCCCCGAGCTGTTCGAGACGCCGCTTCGGACGGCGCTTCTCGGTAAAGCGATTTCCAAGGGGCTCCTGTCGGTGGGGGTGCACGACCTCCGTGTCCACGGCTTCGGTAACCATCGCTCCGTCGACGACACTCCGTACGGTGGAGGGCCGGGCATGGTGATGCGGCCCGAGCCGATAGCTGCCGCCGTGGACGAGGTGCGTGGGGACACGACGCAGGTGATCCTTCTGTCCCCGCGGGGGCCGCGCCTCGACCACCGGGGGGTGGAAAGGCTGGCCGCTCTCGACCACATCGCCCTCATCTGTGGGCGCTACGAGGGGGTGGACGAGCGAGTCGCCACGGAGGTAGCGCACGAAGAGCTGTCTATCGGCGACTTCGTCCTCGCCGGAGGGGAGCTCGCCGCCCTCGTCGTCATCGAGGCCGTGTCCCGCCTGGTCCCGGGGGTCCTCGGGAACGAGGCCTCCCTCGAGGCCGAGTCCCACACCCACGGGACCCTCGAGTATCCGCAGTACACCCGGCCGGCCGAATGGCGGGGCGTCCCCGTTCCGGAGGTCCTTCTCTCAGGGGACCATGCCGCTGTCGAGCGCTGGCGGCGTGAGAACTCCCTTCCTACCCCCCGAAGCGGACCAAGCTAGCGATTCCGTCCCATAACCCACGAAGTTTCTTCGAAACCCCCTAGATTCCGACTCGCTCCCCACATACGTTTCTCCTCTGGTTGAAGGTAAGGAAACGGAAAGGGAGGAAGCACTTGGATCTGTACGAGAACACTCGCAAGGAGAAGCGTCAGACGTTCTTCACGGTTATCGCCATCGGCCTGCTGGCGATGGTGGCAGCGGCGCCCGTCGTGCAGGCGGCAGCCCAGAGAGTGAAGGTGGTGAACACCCCGAGCGTCACCGTGACGAACCCGGTCAGGACGGTTACCGCGAAGGTCAGGGACACTAGCGGAGACAGCCTCGAGTCCGCGGAGGTCGGCAGTGGCGAGGGGAACACCCTCGGGATTCTCGGCGCTCCCGGAGCAGAGGCGCTGGCGGTGCGCACGTTCGGTGGTGGGGGCGGGCTCCTCGGCACGGGCGACTGCAACGTCGACCAGCCCGCTCAGGGTCAGCGGAACAACGTCGTGAACGTCGAGCCCTCGACGAGCGGAACGCCGAGGGTCATCACCGCGATCATCATCTCCGGACCCGACGCGGCCGTGACGGTCTCGGCCCCCGACCTCGACCAGGCGATTGGTGCCGGACCCGTGCAGACCTTCCGTACCACCGGGGGCGATCAGAACCTCTTCATCGGGCTCGGCAACGGGCTCACGGTCACGCCGTCGAACCTGTTGTTCAGGTGCTCTAGCAACGAGGGCGGCAACCTCAGCGGCAACGGCAACTTCACGGTTATCGGTCAGTAAGGAACAGCGGCACTAGGGAAGGGGCGCCCGAGTGGGCGCCCCTTCCTGCATGTTTCGGCGGTTGGGGTGAGGGGCCCTAGCGTGCCCACCCCGGGCGCGGGACGGAGATCTTCGGTTGAGAAGGAATAGGCGAGGTTGGGACGCCCTGCTCGGGCTCGTGGCCCTGGGCCTGTTCGGCGGCGCCGTCTTCGGGACCTGGGTCTTCCTGAAGGGTGGGTTCGCCAGCGGCGTGCCCGTGAGGGCGTTCTTCTCCGGCCGGGGGTGGGGCAACAGCTCCCGGTTGGTGGAGACGTCAAGATCCGCGGCGTCCTCGTCGGCACGATCTCGGACCTCACTTTGAACGACCGGGGGGAGGCGGTGGTGCATCTCCGTCTGGATGAAGGGCTGGGCCTCCCTGCAGGCCACCAAGGCCGAGATCCGCTCCAAGACCGTGTTCGGCCAGAAGTGGGTCGAGCTGATCCCTCCCGACAACGCTCCCAACGGCTCGGGTCTCCTCACGGCAGGGTCGTCGATCCGGACTCCGCAACCATCGAGCCACTCTCGAGCTGGAGCGTGCGTTGCAGCGGGGGCACGATCTCCTCAGTGAGATCCCGCTGAACGACCTTGCTACCGTTTTCTCTACCCTTGCCCAGGGTTTCACGGGGAGCGAGGACGACGCCCGCCTCGCCATGGACAGGGGTCTCGTGGCCTTGAGGGCCGTCAACTCCCGGGCGGGCGATTTCGACCTCGCGCTGAGGCAGCTGAACGGAGTTCTCTGCCTGGCTGGACGATCACGACTCGGACCTCATCTCGTTCCTGGATTCGTTGCACGCAGCGAACGAGGCTCTGCGGGCGCGGCCCCCGAGCTCAAGGCATCGCTCGACTCGTTCCCCCGCTTCCTCGACGAGCTCTCGGACTTCCAACTGAAGAACGGCAAGAGCCTGGGCCGACTCATCCAGCGGGGGCCACGCTCGCGGAGCTCCTGGCCGAGCATTCGGATGAGCTCACCGACATCGTCGTCCAGCTACGGCCTTTCACTACGGTCTGGAACTCCGGGCTGAGTCAGCCATGCGAGGGGCTGTATGAGGCGGACATGACCTGCTGGCAGGTCTACCAGATGCCGGGCCTCGAGTCGCGTGGGCTGTACGGCGAGGGCGAGGGGCCCGACGAGGACGAGCCCGGGGACCCCAACTACGTCCCGGGAGCGGACGAGCCGGGCTCGAACGAGATCGACCAACTGGTTTCCACGTACGGTGAGAGGGCCACCGTTGAAGAGCTGATTCAGGTCCTCTTGGGCCCCACAGCTTTGCCCGGGACGGTGACGCCGTGACCGGGAGCATCCGGTGGGTCTCGTTCAAGCTGGGCGTCTTCACGATCGTCACCGTGGTCGTGACGGTGATGCTCGCCTCGGTCATCGGCAACTTCCAGATAGGTGCCAGCACCTATCTCGTGAGGGCTCAATTCAGCGATGCCACCGGGCTCCTGGCCGGCGACGTGGTGAAGGCCGCGGGAGTCACGGTTGGCAGGGTGCAGGAGATACGCATCAAGGACGGGATGGCGCTCGTAACGATGTCTCTGAAAGGTGAGGCCGAGATACCTGCCTCGGTCCGAGCGCAGGTGCGCTTCCGCAACCTGATCGGTCAGAGGATGATCTCGCTGGTAGCCGAGGAGCCGACGACCGCGCTGCTGGCGGACGGTGACACGATCCCCCTCGATCGGACCGATCCTGCCTTCGATCTCTCGCTCCTCTTCAATGGCTTGCGCCCCCTGATCCGCTCCACGGACCCCGCCGACATCAACACGGTCAGCCGTGCGCTGATCCAGGCGCTGGAGGGACGCACGGACGACGTCGAAGGCTTCCTCAACAACATCGCCCTGGTGTCTGAGATGCTCGCCTCCAAGGACGTCCAACTCGCATCTCTCCTCGACAACCTGAACGTCGTTACCTCGGATCTAAGCAACAGGGGCGGTGAGCTCGAGGCGAGCCTCGCGCAACATGGGGAGTTCCTCACCGAGGCCTCCGCGAGCCGCGGCGAGATAGCGGCGGCGATCATCCAACTCGACTCGGCGGCCCGGCGCTTCGATCGCATCATCCGCACCAACAAGGGCAACCTTCGAAGCGAGCTCGCGGATCTGGGTGTGATCTTCGACGCCATAGACGACAAGAAGAAAGATCTGAGGGCGGTGGTCCGGAGCCTGCCGAACTTCCTCGTCTCCACTGAAAGAGCCACGACGTACGGGCAGTGGACGAACATCCACCTGATCGATGCCTGCAAGGACAGACGCCAACGGTGTGGGCAGAGGTGGGAGCGATGAGGTCGTTCCGCGAGAGATCACCGTGGCTCGTAGGCATCGTGTCCCTCATCCTTCTGTCGATCGGCGTCACCCTGGCCTTCTCCGTCAACAGGTTCCAGGTCCTTAGGGGCGTCTACTCCATCTCCGCCGACCTTCAGGACGCGGCAGGACTCCAGCCGGGGAACGAGGTGAGGGTCGCGGGCGTGAAGGTGGGGCGGGTGACCGGGATCCACGCTCGCTCCTAGGCTGCTCGGATCGAGATGGAGATCGAGATGGACGTCCAGCTCCCTCGCTCGACGAGGGTCGAGGTGAAGCTGAAGACCCTCCTCGGACAGAAGTTCGTCGATCTGCAGATGCCGGGCGGGTACACCCAAGCGGGGTCCGTCGGAGGGGACGTCTTCGCGGCGGGGGGGAGGGTTCCCTTCGCGGTGGGGATGTGATCCCTAGGTCGCAGACCCAGATCCCTTACGACATCTACCAGGCCGCCAGCGCCGGGACCGAGAAGCTCGCGAAGATCGACAAGAAGGCTCTTCGCAAGCTGCTGAACGTCCTCGCCTCCACGATCGGCGGCTCCGGGGATGAGCTCGTCAGAGCACTCGTGGCCCTCGACGATGTCGGGGGTGTTCTTTCGACCAAGAGCCAGCAGATCTCCGCGCTGCTCCGCAACACGGACAAGCTGTCCGGCATCCTCGCCTCGAGCGGTGGCGACATAGACGCCCTCCTGGCTCGCTCGTCCGAGGTCCTGGACACACTCGCCCGACGGAGGGCTTCGCTCCGCTCGCTCCTCGCCGCCACGCAGGGGCTCGCCGGCAACCTCGGCACGTTGGTTCAGGTGAGCAGGGGCTCCGTGCGGCTGGGGGTGCGAGACCTCAGCTCGATCCTGACGCTTGCGGAGGAGGAGATGGGCTCGATCGACGAGGCCCTGGCCGAGTTCGAGCGGGCTCAGCGGCTGTTCGCGCAGAACACCAGGTTCGGCAAGTTCATCGAGGGCCACGTCTGCGCCATCACTACCGAGGACACCTGCGTGCCTTATGGCTCGCCTCAGGCGGCCGGGCTTCCCATCAAGGGAACGCAGCCCTCGCCCAGCCCATCGGTCTCACCGATCCTGAGGGCGCCATGAGACGCGCTGCAGTCTCGATCATGGTCGTCGTCACCCTTCTCGCGGGGGGCTTCCTCGCCTACGAGCTCGCCGACGACGAGTCGGGGACCTACACGATCACCGCCACCGTGTCCCAAGCGCCGAACCTCTTCGAGGGGGGACGGGTGATGGTCCGGGGGGTCCAGGTGGGGAGCATCACCAGCGTCGCCCCCCAGCTCGACGGTGTGTCCGTCACGATGGAGATCAACTCCGACGTCCGCATCCCTTCATCAGCGAAGCTCTCGGTGATCCCGATCACTGTCATCTCCGACCGTTACGTGCAGCTGTGGCCGGCATACAAGGGCGGGGCTTCGCTCGTAGCCGGCGACCACATCGATCTAGCCCGCACGTCCGTCCCCGCCGAGCTCGATGACGTCCTGAAGCAGTTGAAGGGCCTGCTTGCCGCGCTCGAGCCGAAGAAACCGGGGGCGAAGGGCGCCCTTGCCCGGTTGATCACGAGCCTTGACAAGGTGTTCGAGGGTCGTTCAGACGAGCTGGCAGGAACGCTCGACAAGTCGGCCCTGGTGCTCGAGAACCTCGCCGACTCGAGCGCGGACATCACCTCGCTTATCCAGAACCTCGACACCCTGTTCGTCTCCTTCGCGAACAGGTCGAGCGAGATCGGCCTCGTCAACCAGCGCTTCCAACTGGTAGCCCAGGCACTGGCCGGCAGCCAGAAGGACCTCGAGAAGACGACCGAGAACGTCGCCTTCCTGTCGAGTCAGGCCGGCGGGCTCATCAAGGAGAGCGGCAAGGAGTTCGCTCGCTCCTTCCAGCAGCTCGCAGGCGTCCTCGACGACCTGCTCGAGAACCAGGACCAGCTGATCGCTGGGGTCAAGTGGACGAACGTCATCGCGCAGAGCCTCGGGGCGGTCGATGAGGATGGACGGGGCCAGAACGCGTACACCGGCTATCAGGCGCAGCCGGGAACCCCGGGGGCGGAGTACAACTTCCGGATCGACACCCGGGACACGGTCGCGTGCGAGCGCATCGGGACCCTCGTCACCTCGTTCCGTGTCCTCAATCCCGCGATCTCGATCGAGAACATCAGGGAATCGATCTTGAACTTCATCCCCGAGCAGTACCACGACGACCTCTCCTACCTCTTGGACGCACTCATCCCGTTGTGCTCCCGGCTCCCGGGGGAGGAGCCGGCTCTGGACGAGGATGCAACCGCGGTCATAGAGCAGATAGCGGCCGAGATCGGCGAGGAGAGGTTCAAAGAGCTGCTGGCCCAGTGGCTCATCTACGGCGTGACGAGCCAGGAGGCGGCGCCGTGAGGAACCGCATCGTGCGCCTCCTTCCTGTGCTCCTTGTGCTCTTGTTGGTCCTCGGTGCCTGCGGAGCCAACGGACTCTCCGGCCGGACGGAGGGGAACAAGGTCACGGCCTACGTTCGTGATGCTGGGGACCTGGTCGCGGGGGGAACCGTGCAGATCAAGGACATCGAGGTGGGATCCGTGAACGACATCGAGCTCGTCCTGAAGGACGGGGTTATGCAGGCGAGGGTGACGATGATCCTCGATCCCGAGGTCAGGGTTCCGGTGGCGGACCTTCGCGCGGTCATCAGGCAAACCTCTCTCCTGGGGGAGCAATTCGTGGAGCTGCTGCCTGCCGAGCAAAAGGGTCCCTACCTCGGTGCGTCCGGCGGGGAGATTCCCCTTACTCGAACCACTCGCCGGGTGGACGTCGAGACCTTCCTCGCGGACCTTTCGGGCTTCATCGGCAACGGTGGTCTCGAGGACCTCAACCAGTTCACTCACGCTCAGGCCCTGATCCTCGAGCAGCGAGGGGAACAGCTGGGCGAGACGATCGGTGAGCTCGAAACCTTCACGGGCCTGCTGGCGAACCGCCGGCTCGACATCTCCTCCGCGATCGACAACCTCGCCTCTGCTGGGGGCACGCTGGCGAAGAACAAGGACAAGGTCGCTCGCTTCCTCGGGTCGCTGAAGGACGCGAGCGCGCTCCTCGCAGACCAAGGCGACGAGCTGACGACGCTATTCCGGTCCCTGCGCCGCTTCGGGAGCGTCAGCTCGCGCTTCCTGGCGAAGAACGAAAAGGGCATCAACCGTCAGCTGAAGGCCCTGAGACCGGTCTTCCGCGGGCTCGCGGGAGCAGAGGGAGACCTGCGCGCCGATATCAGCCAGTTGCGGACGTTCTTCAAGTTGTTCCCGAGGAGCATCGGCGGGGGCCCGGGGGATGCAGGAGAGGGCGACTACGTCCAAGTGGAGGCGGTGTTGTGCGAAGCCCTCGACCAATGCCAGACGGCGGGCGAGAAGGGGGAGGTCTACACGCCCTCGGCGGATCGACCGGACTACAGCGGGGCTCGGGCGCCATGAGCCCGAAGCGGAAGGTCTTCATCAATCTGATCGCAGTGGCGCTGCTCGGCGTGGTCATGGTGGCCTGGGTGCTGTTCAGGCTCATCGGGTCCGGCGCGGTGGACAAGCCGTTCGCGGTAA
This sequence comes from Actinomycetota bacterium, assembly GCA_030448085.1. The sequence continues at coordinate 7,691 of JAUJNU010000037.1, forward strand.
CGGCCGACTTCGCGCAATCGGGAGGCGTCTTCACCGACCAGGAAGTGACCTACCGGGGGGTGCTCGTCGGCAGCGTGGGAGACATGGCGCTGAACGAGGACGGGGTGTCTATCGAGCTCTTGATCGATCCCGAGTGGGAGGGGCGGATACCGGCAGACCTCACGGCGAGGGTGCGGAGCAAGAGCGCGGTGGGCGAGCAGTACGTCGATCTCGTGCCGAACAGGTCCACCGGGTCTCGTCTGTCCGCTGGCGACGAGATCCCGCGCAGTAGAACGCGGCTCCCGGTCGACTTCCAGGAGCTGCTCAAGTCGTTGGACGCGGTCCTTGCAGACGTTCCCCCCGGCAGAACCAGGCGGCTCGTGAAGAACCTGGCCTCGGGTCTGGGCGGCCGGGGAGACGAGATCGCCACGATCCTTCGCTCCCTGGGCACGCTCTCCGACGCGTTCGCTTCGGTGGCACCCCAGCAGCAGCGGCTGCTGGCCAACTCGACGAAGGCGGGAACGGCTTTCCTCAGGACCAAGAGGAACTTCGCGGCCGCCATCAAGTCTGCCGACAAGGTGTTGGCCGGGATCGGAGACGAGCCCGGCGAGCTACGAGAGTTGTTCCGACAGAACGACCGTTTCGCCCGGCGGGCGATCACCCTTCTCGACCGGCGCGGCGGCAAGATAGCAGAGGGCATCAGGGCCCTCGGAGACTTCACCGAGTTCCAGCTCGACAACCAGGTGGACCTCGTGCAGAGCTTGCGTTACGTGCCCCAGTTCCTGCATGCGGTCGAGGACGCGGCGGTCCCCTGGAGGGATCCGGACGGAACGAAGTACTACCGGATCCGAACCGGTCTCGTCGTGGACAACGTTCCCTTCACGTGGCCCTGCAAGTACGAGCGGCCCGAAGATTACGAGCGCTTCCCGCACGAGAGGGAGCCACGGACCGACATCGAGAAGGGCATGGAGTGCATCGAGGAGGAAGAGCCCTTCCCGCAGGTGGCCACGGTCGTAGATGCGCTCAAGACGTGGGCGGCGGAGAACCCGGCGACGGTCACCACCAGGTTCCCAGTGGGGGAGGTTGGAGAGCCGGCAGGTCTCGGGGCGAGGTTCGTGTGGCCCCACCCCGGCCCCCTCACGTCCCCCTTCGGCCCTCGCTGGGGCCGGATCCACGCCGGGATCGACATCGATGGAGAGACTGGTGACCCGGTCGTCGCGCCGGATGGGGGCCGGGTCATCGCCACCTCCATGTCCGGGTACGGGAACACCATCATCCTGGACCACGGCAACGGCGTCGGGACCCTCTACGGCCACCTCAGCACTCTGGCGGTGACGGAGGGACAGGACGTCGTCCAGGGCGAGCTGGTGGGCCTGATGGGCTCGACAGGGCACTCGACCGGGTCTCACCTGCACTTCGAGATCCGCCTCGACGGCTCGCCGGTAGACCCGCTCCCGTACCTCCCCGGCGGCTCCCGGTTCTTGCTGTCCCTGCGCTCCTCACTCGCGTTTCCCGCCGCGCCCTAGGCCCTTCGGCAGGGGACAATGGGGGCATGCCAGCCCCCTCGCGCATCCGCCGCCCCGCCGCGGGGACGATCCCGGCACAGCCCGGCTGCTACATGTTCCGGGACGCTTCGGGACGGGTCATATACGTCGGGAAGGCCAGTCTCTCGCAGCCGTCTGAGCAACTACTTCGCCCGGGACCTGCACCCCCCGACGCTTGCGATGGTCGAGGCCGCCGCGGACGTCGAATGGATCGTTACCGAGAGCGAGGTGATCGCCCTTCATCTCGAGTTGAACCTCATCAAGGAGCACCGCCCCCGCTACAACGTCAGGTACAGGGACGACAAGAGCTACCCCTACCTCGCCATCACGCTCGACGAGGAGTACCCCCGGCCCGCGCCATGCGCGGGACGAAGAGGAAAGGCGTCAGGTACTACGGGCCCTTCGCCCACGCTTACGCCATCCGCGAGACGCTGGACCTCCTGCTGAGGACCTTCCCCATGAGGACTTGCTCGCAAGGCGTGTTCGACCGTTGCAAGAGGCGGGGAAACCGTGCCTGTTGTTTCATATCGAACGTTGCTCCGGCCCCTGCGTCGAGGCGGTTGACCCGGATCAGCACCGGTCGATCGTCATGGAGCTGTGCGACTTCCTCGACGGCAACACGAAGCCGGTTCTGAAAAGGCTCGAGGGGCAGATGAAGACCGCTGCTTCGAACGAGGAATTCGAGGTGGCGGCGAAGTTCCGGGATCAGCTGCAGAACGTTCGCAAGGCCATCGAGAAGCAGCAGATGGTGCGCGTGAGCCTATCGACGTGGACGTGATCGGGTTCGTCGAGGACGAGCTCGAGGCGGCGCTCCAGGTGTTCTTCGTGAGGCGCGGGCGGGTCACGGGGCGCAAGGGGTTCATCGTCGACAAGGTGGAGGAGCTGAACCCCTCGGAGCTCCTCGGTGGGTTGATCGAGCGCCACTACTCGGAGAACGAGGTGCCGAACCAGATCCTCGTGCCCGAGCTGCCGGCAGACACGGAGCTCCTCACGGAGTGGTTGCAGACGATGAGGGGCACGAAGGTCGAGATCCGAGTGCCGCAGCGCGGGGTCAAACGCTCGCTCCTGGAGACCGTGACCGAGAACGCCAAGCAGGCGTTCGCCCAGCACCGTCTCAAGAGGTCGAACGACTTCGCCGCCAGGTCGCGCCAGCTGCGCGAGCTGCAGGAGCGCCTGGGGATGAACGAGGCACCGCTGCGGATCGAGTGCTTCGACATCTCGAACACGGGCCCGACCGAGGCCGTTGGCTCCATGGTGGTCTTCGAGGACGGTCTGCCGAAGCGCTCGGATTACCGCAGGTTCTCGATCAAGTGGGGGAGCGGCCAGGACGACTTCGCCAACATGGGCGAGGTGATCCGCAGGCGGTTCGCCCGCTACCTCGAGGAGCGGACCGAGCCGCTCGGGCCGGACGGCAAGCAGCGGAAGTTCGCCTACCCTCCGAACCTGGTGGTGATCGATGGAGGGAAGGGTCAATTGGGCCGCGCTGTCGAGGTGATGCAGGAGCTGGGGGTGGAGGACGTCACGACGGTGTCGCTGGCGAAGCGCATGGAGGAGGTCTTCGTCCCGGGCAGCCCCGAGCCCATCCTCATCCCGAGGACGTCCGAGTCCCTCTACCTGCTCCAGCAGATCAGGGACGAGGCGCATCGCTTCGCCCTTGCTTATCACCGCCTCAGGCGGGGCAAGCGGATGACCCAGTCTGCCCTCGACGGCATCCCGGGCTTGGGAGAGGCACGTCGCAAGAAGCTCCTCTCCCACTTCGGCTCGGTGAAGAGGGTCCGCGAGGCGACCCTCGAGGAGATCTCGGTCGTGCCGGGGATCACTAAGCCGGTGGCCGGAGCCGTCTTCTACGCGCTTCATCCGGAGGAGCGTCCGAGGGAAGAGGTAGGCGCGCCCGTTGGTGGGGGCTCATCCGGGCCGGCCCCCGCTCCGACCTCGGCCAGGGAGGCGTCGTGACGACCGAACGTCCACTCGAGGTAACCGTCATCAGCGGTCTTTCGGGGGCCGGGCGATCGGAGGCCGCCAAGGCTCTCGAGGATCTCGGCTGGTACGTCATCGACAACCTCCCTCCGCAGCTGATCGAGACGATGATCTCGCTGACGATGTCGCCCGGGAACGCGATCGGCAGGCTCGCGCTCGTGCTCGATGCCCGGGGCGGCGCGTTCTTCGAAGAGGCCGAGGCCGCCCTCGACGAGCTTCGCCGCACGGTCGATTACTCGCTCGTGTTCCTCGAGGCATCGGACGAGGTGCTCATCAGGCGTTTCGACGCGACGAGGCGCCGGCATCCGTTCGTCGCCGAGGACAACGTGGAGCGGTCGATCGCCAAGGAGAGGCAGTTGATGAGCGCCTTCCGAGAGCGCGCCGACATCATCATCGACACCTCCGAGCTGACCTCCCGCGACCTCCGGAACAAGATCAATGCGAACTTCGGCGGCGATGACCCGGCCGGGGGCCTCAAGACGACCGTTCTGTCGTTCGGCTACAAGTACGGCCTTCCGCCAGATGCCGACATCGTCCTCGACGTCCGGTTCCTTCCGAACCCCCACTGGGTCGAGGAGCTCCGCCCGCTCAGCGGTCGCGACCAGCCGATCCGGGACTTCGTCCTGGGGGAGGCCGCCACGGGAGCCTTCCTCGAGCGCACGAAGCAGCTCCTGGACGTGATGCTCCCCGGATATCAAGAAGAGGCGCGTCATTACCTGACCGTTGCGATCGGTTGCACCGGGGGGCGGCATCGGTCCGTCGTTCTCGCCGGCGAGGTCTGCGACTTCATCACGTCGAGGGGGATCAACGCGAACCTGATCCACCGGGACGTAGACCGATCGGTGGTGAAGTCATGAAGGTCGTCGGGATCGGCGGGGGTCATGGGCTCGCCACGACGCTGAGGGCCGCCCGCAGGTATGCAGACGAGGTCTCGGCCGTCGTCACGATCGCAGACGATGGCGGCTCATCCGGACGCTTGACGGCCGAGCTCGGGATCCCCCCGCCCGGGGATATCCGTAACTGTCTGGTGGCGCTCGCGGACGGGGGCCCTCTCGCCGAGATGTTCCAGCACCGGTTCACGAGGGGCGAGCTGGAGGGCCACCCCATCGGGAACCTGGTTATCGCCGCCCTTGCGGAGATGAGGGGTGATTTCGCCTCCGCGGTTGAGGAGGCGGGGCGCCTCGTGGGAGCGATCGGCAACGTCTACCCGGCGAGCACCAGCCTCGTCGCCATGAGCGCGGTGGTCGACGGAGGCGAGGTCAAGGGCCAGGCGGCAGTCGCCAAGAGCCCGTCCGCGATCCGCTCCGTGCACCTTGACCCCCCTGACCCACCGGCTCACCGGGCTGCGGTTGAGGCGATCCTCGACGCCGACCAGGTGATCATCGGCCCGGGCAGCCTCTTCACCAGCCTCATCGCGACCCTTCTCGTGCCCGGGATCCGCCAGGCCCTCGCGGACACTGACGCCTTGCGGATCTTCGTCTGTAACGCGAGGACGCAGGCGGGCGAGACGGACGGCATGGACGTCGCCTCGCACCTGGAGGCGCTGCTGTTCCACTGCGGTGCGGGCACGATCGACGCGGTCGTGGCGCAGAGCCCTCCCGTAGCCGGGGGCCTGGGCCTCGACGAGGAGAGGTGGCCGTGGCCGGAAGTGAGGCTGATCCCTGCAGACCTGTCGGACGAAGGGCTCCACGACCCCGCCCGCCTGGCGGAGGCCCTCGCCGGCTCCCTCCGCTCCGCCTCCCGCTAGTCCCGGCAACTCCCCGCCGCAGCTCCCCCCTCTCCCCCTCGCCTGAGCGCAACTTTGCCGCGGTACCCACCGTCACGGTGGGCAGGACGGCAAAGTTGGGCAGGCTCGAGGGCGGCCGGGGCGGGGGAGGTTCTAGGATGGGGGCAAATCCAACTTCCAACGGGAGGGTTCGTCAATGACGACGCGCATCGGCATCAATGGGTTCGGGCGGATCGGCCGCAACTTCTTCAGGGCGCTCAGGAGCTCCGGCGCCGATCTCGAGATAGTGGCCGTGAACGACCTCACCGACTCACCGACGCTGGCGCACCTCCTTCAGTACGACTCGGTCCTCGGCCGCCTCGGCACAGAGGTCAAGGTCAGCAACGGCGGGTTCTCGGTCGAAGGGGCGGACATCAAGGTCACCTCCGAGCGCGACCCGGCCGACATCCCCTGGGGGACCTCGGCGCCGACATCGTCATCGAGTCGACAGGCTTCTTCACGAAGAGGGCCGACGCCGCGGAAGCACATCGCCGGAGGAGCCGAAGAAGTTCATCATCTCGGCCCCCGCGAAGGAAGAGGACATCACGATCGTGATGGGCGTCAACCACAACGACTACGACTCGTCCAAGCACGAGATCATCTCGAACGCTTCCTGCACCACCAACTGTGTGGTCCCTCTGGCGAAGGTGCTGCAGGACAACTGGGGCATCGAGAAGGGGTTCATGACCACCTGTCACGCCTACACGAACGACCAGAACACCCTGGACCTTGCCAAGAGCGACCTGCGCCGGGCGCGGGCCGCGGCGATCAACATCATCCCGACGAGCACGGGGGCCGCGAAGGCCGCCTCGCTCGCCATGCCCGAGCTGAAGGGTCGTCTCGACGGGCTCTCGCTGAGGGTGCCTGTGCCTGATGGCTCGATCACCGACCTCGTCGCCGTCCTCGGCAGCGAGGTGACGGCCGACGAGGTGAACAACGCCTACCGGGAGGCGGCCCAGGCGGCCGACATGAAGGGCGTCCTTCGCTACACCGAGGACCCGATCGTCTCAACCGACATCGTGGGCGACCCCCACTCCTGCATCATCGACGGCCTCTCCACCATGGCGAACGGGAACATGGTCAAGGTGCTCGCCTGGTACGACAACGAATGGGGCTACTCGAACCGCCTCGTCGACCTGACCGCGCTGGTAGCCGGCGAGCTCTAAGGGGTCAGCAGGGCCCCGCTGGGCCCACGACCCCGGCGCCCCTTCGGGGCCCGGGGTCTAGACTCTGCCGCCACATGCCAGAACCTCTGCCTTCCATAGACTCGCTGGAGCTCGGAGCGGGCCGGGTCATGGTTCGTTGCGACCTGAACGTTCCCTTGCGGGACGGCGTCATCACCGATGACCTGCGGATCAGATCGGCCGTCCCGACGCTCGAGGCACTCCTCGGGCGGGGGGCGAAGCTGGTCGTCTGCTCCCACCTCGGCAGGCCGAAGGGCGAGGTCGTGGAATCCCTTCGGCTGGCGCCCATAGGTGCCCGCCTGGCCGAGTTGCTGGGGCGCGAGGTGAAAGTTGCCACCGACGTCGCGGGCGAGGACGCGGGGGCCCTCTGCTCCTCGGACGCGGACGTGGTCCTGCTCGAGAACCTCAGGTTCGAGGCGGGGGAGACGAAGAACGACCCGGCCCTCGCCGACGCCCTCGCCGGTCTCGCCACCTCTTACGTGAACGACGCCTTCGGGGCCGCCCACCGGGCTCACGCCTCGGTCGTCGGTGTGCCGGAGCGGCTGCCTGCGGCCGCCGGGCTCCTCCTCGCGCGAGAGGTCGAGAAGCTCCAGCGCATCTTGCACGAGCCGGCGCGGCCCTTCGTTGCCGTCCTCGGCGGGGCCAAGGTCTCGGACAAGCTCGGCGTGATCGAGAACCTGCTGCAGCGGGTAGACACGATCTGCATCGGCGGTGCCATGGCTTTCACGCTCCTCGTGGCGCAGGGGCACGAGGTGGGCCGCAGTCTCGTCGAGCGGGACCGGGTTGACGAGGTCCGGGGAACCCTCGAGGAGGCGGACCGCCGCGGGGTCGAAGTCCTGCTACCGACCGACGTGGTTGCGGCCACCTCGCCGGACGAGGGGGCGGATCACGAGACGGTGGCGCTGGCTTCGATAGGGGACCGCCTCGGGGTGGACGTGGGGCCCGACACGGGGGCCGCGTTCGCGGCCGCGATCACCTCGGCGAAGAGCGTCCTGTGGAACGGCCCGATGGGTATCTTCGAGATAGACGCTTACTCGAAGGGCACCCGGAAGGTCGCGGAGGCCGTGGCCGAGGCGACGGCCAAGGGTGCCTATACGGTGGTCGGAGGCGGCGATTCGGCCGCCGCGCTGGGACAGATGGGATTGACCGAGTCGGTCTCCCACCTATCGACCGGCGGCGGGGCCTCGCTGGAGCTTCTGGAAGGCAAGGAGCTTCCGGGGATCGCCGTGCTGATGAACGACAAAGGGAGGCTTTGATGAGGACCCCGCTTATCGCGGCGAACTGGAAGATGAACAACACGCATCTCGAGGCGATCGTCCTCGTGCAGCAGTTGGGGCACGAGCTCGCCGACCACAACCTCGACCGGGTCGAGGTGGTCATCTGCCCGCCCTTCACGGGACTCCGCACGGTTCAAACGCTCGTCGATGCCGACCGTTATCGGTTCGCTCTCGGGGCGCAGAACATGCACCAGGAGACGAACGGCGCTTTCACGGGTGAGGTTTCGGCCCCCATGCTCGCCGCCCTCAAGGTGTCCTATGTCCTTCTCGGCCACTCCGAGAGGCGCGAGATCTTCGGGGAGAGCGACGAGCTCATCAGCCAGAAGGTGAAGGCCGCCTTCGCCCACGGCCTTACCCCGATCCTTTGCTGCGGCGAGACCGACGAGGAACGCGAGGCGGGGTCCACCGAGGCCAAGGTCGAGCGTCAGGTCCTGTCCGGGCTCGAGGGCCTGAAGATCGACCAGGTGCGCCGGCTCGTGATCGCCTACGAGCCGATCTGGGCGATAGGCACCGGGAAGACGGCGACACCGGACGACGCTCAGTCGACGATCGCCGCCATCCGCAGGGTGCTGGAGGAGTCGAGAGGTAAGGAGGCGGCCGACTCCATTCGCATCCTCTACGGGGGGAGCGTGAAGGCAGGGAACGCGGAGACTCTCCTCGGCCAGCCCGACATCGACGGAGCATTGGTCGGCGGAGCCTCACTCGACGGGGGAGAGTTCGCGGCGATCGTGAAAGCGACGCGATGAGCCCGAGCCGCATCATGTACGTGATCCTCGACGGGCTGGGGGACGACCCGCTCGAGCCGCTCGGTGGCCGGACCCCGCTCGAGACCGCGGCGACTCCGAACCTCGACAGGCTGGCGCGGGACGGGCGGAACGGTTACGTCACGACCGTGGGCGAGGGGATCGCTCCGGAGTCCGACATCGCCGTCTTCTCGATCCTCGGGTACGACCCCCGCGAGTACCACACCGGCCGCGGCCCCCTCGAGTCGGTAGGCATCGGCCTCGACGTCAATGACGGAGACCTCGCTTACAGGGTGAACTTCGAACGGTCGAGCCCGAGGGCGGGAGGTGGACGATCACCGACCGGCGGGTCGGCGGGACCTCTCCTCGGAGAGGGCCAAGGGCCTCGCCGAGGAGGTGCAGGCGAAGGTCAGCATCCCCAACGTGAGCTTCGAGTTCAGGGCCACGATCGGGCACCGCGGCGTCCTGGTGCTGAGGTCCAGTGAGGGGCCGCTCTCGGCCGAGGTCGAGAACTCCGACCCGGCCTATGGGCGCGTCGGGGTCCTCGGCGTTGCCAAAGAGACCTTCGAGAACTACGTCGTCCACGTGACGCCGGTGGCGGGGTATGAGTCGGACGAGCGGCACACAGCGGGCTGCACGCCTCACGAACGAATGGCTGCAGGCGTCGCATGAGGTGCTCGAGGCTTCGGACATCAATGCGGCGCCGTCGCAGGGGCGGGATGGCCGGCAACTTCGTCCTAACCCGCGACGGAGGCGACCACCTCCTCACCTGCCCTCCTTCAAGGAGAAGTTCGGCCCCCAGATGGGCTGCTTCGTCGAGATGCCCGTCGAGCTCGGGATCGCCCGCCTCACCGGGATGGGGATCGTCGAGGCGCCGAGCGGCATCCCCCCAACCGAGCAGTATGAGAGATGGGCGGCCCTCGCCCTCGAGGCGATCGAGGGGTACGACGCCTCTACATCCACATCAAGGGGCCGGACGTTCCGGCGCACGATGGGGACCACGAGGCCAAGATCCAGAGCATCGAGGAGATCGACTCGATCTTCTTCGAGGGCCTCCTGGGGGAGCTCGACCTCAGGAACACGGTCGTCGCGGTTACGGCGGACCACTCGACGAGCTGCGCCCGCAAGGCGCACACGGACGGTCCGGTGCCCCTCCTCGTCTCGGGCGGGGGAGTGAGCTCCGACGGCGTTCAGACCTACGGGGAAAGGGCTTCCCGCAAGGGAGCTCTCGGGCACCTCAAGGGGACCGAGATCATGCCGAACCTCGTGGCGCTGGCCCGCGAGCGCTGATTGGGCCCGATTCGGCTAACCTTCTAGGGCTGAGCAACCCATCCGGAAGAGGTGTGAAGTGACCGCAGTCCTCATCATCATCCACGTTCTCGCATCGCTGATGCTGATCACGTTCATCCTGCTCCACGCCGGGGACGCGGCGGCGGTGTCTCCGAGATGTTCGGTGGCGGGATGCAGAGCCAGCCATGGGCTCGACCGTGATGGAGAAGAACCTTGACCGTCTCACGATCATCATCGCCATCGTCTTCGCCGGGACGACGATCCTCCTCGCGAACATCCTTTCCTAGGACCCACATGTACCGTCGCAGCACCCTCGTTGGGTTCCTTGCGCTCCTGGTCCTGACCCTCGGCGCCTGCACGGGTGGCTCCGATGGGCGTGTGGCCGGCCCGAGGGCGACCGCAGAGGGCCCCAGCAGCACCCTTCCGAGAGCTCTTCACCCGCGGCGACCGAGGGCTCCGAGACCCCGGGCCCCACCCCCACCCCCACCGACACCGGCCCTTCGAGCCCGACGCGGCCATCCTCGATGTGGCGATGGCGCAGCCGAGGGCCCTCGACCCCATGCGCGTGCAGGACCCGGGGTCGGTCCTCGTGGTGCGCCAGCTTTCGAAGGGCTCACGAGATGGGACCCGGTTGCGGAGGAGGTGGTCCCCGCGGCGGCCGCTTCCTGGGAGATCTCCGGCGGCGGCACCAAGTTCACGTTCAAGCTGCGCAAGGGGATGACGTTCCACGACGGGACGCCGGTCACCGCCAAGGACTTCGTTTTCGCCTTCGACCGGATCGCTCAGAAGAAGAGCGGATCGGAGCTCGCTTACACCCTCGAGCTGGTCGAGGGGTTCGACGAGACGAACGGCTTCGGGGACTCGGATCACCTGTCGGGCCTGAATGCCAAGGGCGAGCGGGGGCTCGTCATCAAGCTGTCCCAGCCGTTCTACGAGTTTCCGGCGGTCCTCACCCACCCCGGCCTCGTGCCCGTGCTGAAGAAGAACGTGAAAGACATCGATAGGTTCCTCGAGAAGCCGGTAGGCAACGGGCCCTTCCGGATGGCGAGGGCGTGGACCGCCGGCGAGACGGTGCAGCTGAGGCTTTCGAGGACGCCATCACCGAACCGGAGATCGATGGCATCCGCTTCGTGCCGTTCCCGGACGCCGTTCGCTCCTGGATCCCGTTCACGAACGGCGAGTTCGACGTGGCCGAAGTGCCGGCGGGACAGCTGGCGGCCGCAGCCGAGGCGTACGGGGATCAGGGCTATGTGCCGTTCCTCGCGGGCTACTACTACGGGTTCAATCTCGAGGCGCCCGAGCTGGCGGACAGGCGGCTGCGGGTCGCGATCAGCCGCGCCATCGACCGTCGCGCGATCGCCAAGAGCATCTACAAGGGGACGATGATCCCGCCACGCGGGATCGTGCCCGAGGGGATGCCCGGCTTCGAGGACGATGGGTGCGGCAAGCTTTGCTCGTTCTCGCCGGAAGCCGCGAGCAAGCTGGTGGAGGGGCTGCCGAAGAAGTCCCGACGGGTCCTCATCGAGTACACCGCCGGCGAGCCGCACGACAAGGTCGCCGCGTTCATCAAGAGGAACCTCACGGGGGTCGGGCTCGAGGTGAAGACGAAGGGGTACGCGCTCGAGAAGTACCTCGGACGGCTCGGGGACAAGAAGCAGTCGACCTACCGGCTCGGATGGATCGCGGAGTACCCCTCGGCGGACGTCTTCCTGTCTTCGCTCTTCTCTTCAGATTCTCCCGATAACCACACCGCCTACACTTCCGCGACGGTCGACGCGCTCCTCGAGAAAGCCGAGGGAACGAAGTCGGCCCGTAAGCGGCTCGCTCTCTACAAGCAAGCGGAGAAGAGGATCCTCGCCGCCGCGCCGATCGTCCCGATCGGGTCTTTCGAGACCCATTGGGCGGCGCAGCCCGCGGTGCAGGGCATCGAGTTCGACATCCTGGGCGGGTTCGACGCCGACACCGTCTCGATCGCAGAAGGTGGGTAGCAAGCCTCTTTCGCTTGCGCTGATCTGCCTTTCGGTTTTCGCCTCCTGCGAGGAGGCGAGCCCCCCTCAGCCACTTCCCTCGGGCACTTCGAGCGCATCGCAATCTCCCGCCCCCGACCCCGCGGGGGGAGACGTGACTTTCGGGGTGATAGGGGAGCCGGCCACTTTGGACCCGTATGCCGAGCATGCCTCGGACCTCACCTCGTGGCTCCTTCGCCCGGTCTACCCGACGCTGTTCCGGATCGACCCGGGCGGCGAGCCGGTACCCGACCTTGCCCAGTCTTCCGTGCCTGTGGAGGGAGGGTTGGAGGTGACCCTGCGCGACGCCTCCTGGAGCAACGGGAAGCCGGTGACGCCCGAGGATGTGGTTGCGAGCTTCGAGCGGGGGGGAGACCTCCGGGCGGAGAAGACGGGCGGGCGCCGGGTCCTCGTCCGCAGTGACGGGGGCGGTGCGCCGCCTAGTCCAGAGTCCCTGGGTGCGCCACACTTCGTCCTTCCCGGAGGGGAGCTCGAGCCGAAGGTGTCCGGGGGGCCGTACCGGATAGGCGGGCACACGCCGGGCCTGCAGGTCGTCTACGAGCCGAACAAGAAGTGGGATGGCGAGCAACCGCTCCTCGACAGCGTCGCGGTCCAGTTCATCGAGGACCTCGACACCATGCTGGCCCTGTTGAGGAACGGAGACCTCGATGCGGCCGCGCCCCCGTTCTCGGTGAACCTCGACGACCGTCTTGCGGAAGCCGGGTTGTCCGTGGACGAGGCTCTCGGTTGGGAGTCGCTCCGCATCGAGTTCGACGACGACGCGTTGGGTCCTGACGATCGGGCGGGCGTGGCGGCGGCGATCGAAAGGGCCGCGCTGGAGAAAGGTTTCGTGAGGGACGATGGCCGGCTCTCGGACACGCTATCTCCGGAGCCCGGGGCGGACGGCGCCTCCGGCCCTTTCCAGTCGCCCGCTGCTTCGGGGGGTCCGGGCTCGATACAGATAGCCGCGGCCGAGGGGGATGAGCTGACGCGGCTCTTGCAGAAGGCGCTCCAGGTGCAGCTGCGGGAGGCGGGGATCGACTCCGAGCTCGTGACGGGCGAGGCGAGGATCTTCTACGGCGAGTGGCGCGATGACAGCCCGACCGAGGTATCCCTCGTGCGCGCGGTAGGGGGGCCGGGAGGGGGCGTCGCCGACGTTCCGGAGGAGGGGTTAGCCGTGCCTCTCTTCCACTTGGAGTCGCTCGTCACATGGGGGTCGGGAGTGGGTGGTTTCGACGTGAACCCTAGTATCGAGGGGCCCCTGTGGAACATGGGGGCCTGGTCCCGGGTGGGAGCAGGGGGCTAGATATAATCTCGCCCGAGCCCCGTCGAGCGGGCTTTTTTCACGTCGGAGTGGTGGAATGGCAGACACGCTGGCCTAAGGAGCCAGTGCCCGCAAGGGTGTGGGGGTTCAAATCCCCCCTCCGACACCATAAGAATGCAACTGAGGACCCTTCAGGCCGACCTCTTCCAGGGTGACGTTCAGCTTTGGCGCACCCTCAACCGTGACCTCCAGGTGATCGGGGAAGACCCTTACCTCCTGGACGAGCTCCTGGACTAGGACCCGCCGTTCTTCCTCGGTGGCTGCCGCCCAGAGTCGATCGATGTCCATGTCGGCCAGGATGCGCTCCACCGCACCGAATCTCTCCTCCAGGTCGGTCTTTGGGGATTCCCTCGCCACCTGGCCCGATTCAGCCTTCAGGACCTCCAGGCGCTCTCTGAGAGCCGCCTCCTGCTCGGAGAACAGGTCGGCACCTATCTTGTCTTCGTAGTGGAGGGCGAGCAGCTTTCGGCGCTTCTCCTGGACTGAGGCGATCTGATGCTCCACGGACGGATTTCCGAACGGATAGCAGCTTTCAGGTCGTCATCATGTCCAACGAGTTGCAGCCCAAGCTTCAATGCCCTTTCCAGTCCCTTTGTTGAGCGAGCAGGTTGGTTGCAGCCTGAGCCTCGATGCTTGCAGCGGAACAGCGGCCCATACCCGCCGTACTGGATGCTCGACACTCTCGCCCACACAACCCGCACCGGACCCGGCCCGAGAGCGGATGCTTTGCTCCGACGACGCACCCCAGGGACGGCGCCCTTGTGAGCGACCGCAACATCTCGGCTGTGACGATCGGCTCATGCACTCCCTGGAACCACTCACCCCCGAGCATCACCTCTCCGAGGTGGATGCGAGAGTGAACGATCGCCCGAGCGGTTGAGTAGTTGAGACCGGTGAGCTTCGAGATATCGGCGTAACTGGCACCGGTCGCCCGCAGCTCGAAAGCTCGCCGAATTAGTTGGGCGTCCTCATTCGGGACCAGGTTCCCACCGACGAACTCGTAACCAGTCTTCGGTCTGTTGGTCCACTTACCCTGCCGCGCCGCCTGGTGCATCCCCATGCGAACGTTCTCGCTCAACTGCTCCCGGTAGAACTGGGCGAACGAACCGAGGATGTTGTAGAACATGCGCCCTGTAGCCGACGACAGGTCCAGCTTCTCCGTGAAGGAATGGAGCGCCACGCCCGACTGCCCGAACCGATCGGCGAGCAGGATGAGGTCTCCGAGGTTGCGAGACAAGCGATCGAGCCGCCAGACAAGGACGTGACGCACGTGCCCCGCTTCGACCAGGCCCAGCAACTGCTGCAACGCAGGACGCTCCAGGTTCTTTCCTGAGAGTCCCGGGTCCTCAATGACCGTGATACTCCCGAGGTCATGGAGCGAGGCGTAAGCCGCAAGACGCTCCGCTTGTCCGCCGATCGAGAAGCCCTCCGCCGCTTGTTCCTCAGTCGAGACCCTGCAGTAGGCCACCGTCAGCATCGTCTTCTCCTTCCGGTTCTCGATCTTCGGCCAAGCGCAATGCCACTCGAATTAGCACCACCGCTACCCGATTCCAGTCGGGCATCTCGTCACTCACTGGCCCGAGGGACCGGCTCTCCCTCACGTATCAGACTTTGGACGCCAGCCATCAGAAAGCGCTTCGCATCCCACGCCTTCAGCTCCGAACATCCAGCGCAGCGCCACGACCAGCATCGGAACCGTTGTCGGTCGAGAACCTCTTGTGGGAGTACCCGCCTCGCCTCCGATACGGGTGGCGAGAAGGGATTGCGACAGGCGTAGAGCGGAACCGCAGGCGGCATGGCCCACCTCTTTCGAGATGGCGTCCCATCGACCGCGAAGGCACCTCGGACGCACTAAAGAACGCCTCCGCGGTGCGAGTCCCACGCACGCCGTTTTCAGGTTTCCCGAGCGATACCCACGGCTTACAAGCTCGCTCCCAGGACTTTCACGGACCCTGCTTCTCCGGCAGGCCGCGCCCAAGGGATACCAACCCCTTTCATGGGCGATCTGCCGGAAAGTGTCTCAGGGAGGTACGACACTTTTGCAATGAGCAAGAAGAAGTGGTCTCAGAGACGACCCCCGCAATACCCCGAGATGGTGTTGACCGTCCAATTCCTCCGAATCGAGAGCTGGACCAACAAGGGGAAGGGCGGCCTGACGATCTACGTCCTCCAGGACAGGGAGGAAAGCGGCTTGAACGTGCTCCGCTCCAGGTGCCCAGCCTTCGAACTTCCGAAGAAGCTCGACCTCATCAGCGTCAGGGCGCGTCTCAGCGGAAGGAAAACCCACGATGGGGCTTGGGCTGCCGTGGAGGTCTCCGAAATCGGACCAGGGGCCTACTCGGTGGTGGGAGCCGCCACCCCCGAACCGCCCGGCAACGAACGCTCTCCAGCCTGAGTTCTTAACTCACAGCCCTTAAACTGGATAGATGCGGACGACAAGCAAATTGGTGCTTGGCTCAGTTGTTCTCCTTGGCCTGGCCCTGTTTATGCCGGTCT
>JAUJNU010000038.1 GCA_030448085.1 Actinomycetota bacterium
GCCGGCATGCACGTCCACGACGTCGACCAGATCTTCTACGTCCTGAGCGGGACGAGAGAACTCAGCCGGCGGCTCAACGCCTTCCTGCAGCATCTGACGAACCTGGGTGCCGGAGAGGAAGACCCTGTCCTCCTTGCCGTGGGGGCAGGTCTTGTCCGACCCCATCGCCCCACAGGCCTTGCAGAAGAACGAGTGCTCGAACTTGAGAGGGAAGATGCCGAGCTCGCCGGGCTCGAACTCGTCGAAGAGAAGCTGAGCGTCGTAGGTGCCGTAGTAGTCCCCTACACCGGCGTGATCGCGGCCGACGATGAAGTGGGTCATGCCGTAGTTCTTGCGGAGGAGGGCGTGCCAGATGGCCTCACGGGGGCCGCCGTAACGCATGGCGGCCGGGAAGACCGAGAGGATGACGCGGTCGTGGGGGTAGTAGTTCTCCATCAGGACCTCATAGCACTTCATGCGGGTCTCGGCGGGGATGTCGTCGCCCTTCGTCCCCCCGACCAGCGGATGGATGACGAGGCCATCCACGATCTCGAGCGCCACCTTGGTGAGGTACTCGTGCGCCCGATGGATCGGGTTACGAGTCTGGAAAGCGACGATCGTCTTCCACCCGCGCTCCGCGATCTGCTCACGGAGCTGCAACGGGGTGAGGCGGTAATTCTCGAACTCGTTGCTGAAGACATTCTCGAGGACGGTGACCTCACCCCCGACGTAGCGCGGCCCCTGTGAGTACAGGTAAGCAACGCCGGGGTGGTTCTCGTCCGTCGTCTTGTAGGTGTGCTCCGCCTCGTGCTTCGCGTCGTACTCGAAGACCTCCTGCACGTCGATGATGGCCACGGGGCTACCTTCGTGAACGATCGCCGCACGGGTCCCCGAGGAGAGACGACCCGACTCCTCCTCGGTGGCCGACAGGGTGATCGGAAGGCTCCAGGGGAGGCCGTTCGCCAGGCGCATGTCGGTGACGACGGAGTTGTAGTCGGCGCTCGTCATGAACCCACGGTTCGGGGAGACGGCGCCGATCGCCAGGAGCTCGAGGTCCGAAAGCACCCGGCGGCCCTTGGCCTCGATCTTAGGGAGGTTCGCCGCCTCCGACCGGAGGGCGTCCATCTCCTCGGGAGCGGCCATCCTCAGCTCCAGCGCCCCACCATGGGGGGCAGACCCCGGTACGTCCTTGAGCGTGCTGGTCACGTTTCGCCTCTCTTTCTTGCGGGGGCCGCGCGTAGTCGGCGGTCGCCCAGCTATCTCTGACGATGCGATGGCAAGGAGGCGCTCACCAGAGACAGCTCGTTAGAGAGGAAGCACTCCGGGCGCACTCTTATGACACTCCGAGGATACCAAAGAAGGCCTCCCCCGTCCCACCCCTACTCGCTGTAGGTGAGGACCCTGTTCACGGCGTCGAGAGTGGCCCTCACGGCGGCATCCGTTGCGGGGCCGTTGCGCAGGAGAGCGCAGCCGAGGAGATCCTGCTCCTCCCCCAACCGCACTAGCACGATGACCGCCTGTTCGCCTACGACCGACACGAGAGACGCCCCCCGCAGCTCCACCTCGAGATGGGAGACGAGGGCCGAACACGCCTTGAGGGTCGCCTCTGCCACCACCGCGAGCCCGTACGCGGTCTTCTCACCCTGAGCGGAACCGACGACCTCCCTGGCCCCCTGGAGAGAAACCTCTGCCTCGGCCCGCCCGGAGCTGGAGGTGAGGATCACTCGCTGGAGGACGGGCCTCGAGTCGAGGGCGGAGCGGGAGCTGGGGGCACTTTGCTCGTGCTTGTGGCCGCCGCCGTCGAGGGAGATTGGCCCCCTCGAACGAGCCTCCTGCTCGGCCACCTCTGCGGCCCTCTGCAAGGACTCCCTGTCACCGAAGAACGACTCCGCGTCCAGCTCGAACACGTGGATGTCGCTGAGGCCGTTCGCCAGGCCGGCTCGGTCTATCTCTGCCTGGATGAGGCCCTCGAGGACCTCGGGCTGAAGGCCGACGCGCGAGAACGCCTGTACCTCGTAAGGGGGCCCGCCGCCGCTCGACAAGATGACGCAACCAAGGACGCCCGGAAGCTCCTTTATGCGCATTTCGAGATCGATCAGGCTGGCGTCGGTCACGGATCCTCCCCCGTAGGAAACAGTGCCAGGAAGGTTACGCCATAAAAAATGCACCCGCCGAGCCTTCTTCCCGGCTAGGCCGGTTTACGACTCAACGGGTGCAAGAGGAAAGTACGCCTTCACGCCCCGCCGCACAAGAGGCGCCACCCTGGTTTCTTCGCGCTCTCGAGCGGTTTCTTCGCGAGTTTGAGGAAGGAAGGGAGCAAGCTGCCGGCGAATCATTCAACAGAAGGCACCTTGCCACTCCTCTTGAAGTTGTGGCAGGATGCCCGGCGGCATCCCCCGGCCAACCACGGCACGGGTGCGGGTGAAAGCAAAGGGTCTTCGCGGGCTCGTAGAGCAGACCGATCGACGAACGTTAAGGAGAGCGATGCTTGAGCGTCAGGCACGAGCAGCGATCGCGGCCACGATAGCCACGGTTCTGCTCATCCCTGCGGTCGGCTCGCTGGCCGGGCCGAAGAAGAAGCTCCACAAGGTCGAGAAGGAACAAGAAGAGCTCCAGGACCGGATCGAGGCGGACAGCGCTCGTGAGAACAGCCTGCAGGACCGGGTCAACTCTCTTAGCAGCTCGATGACCCAGCTTCAGATCCAGTTGAACAAGCTTGCGGCCGAAAAGGCGGAAGTCGCGGAGCAGGTGCGAAGCGCCCAGCTTCGGATCGATCAGACACAGAAGCAGATCAACAAGGTGGAGGACCTGGCCACGCAGCAGGCTGTCGACCTATACAAGGAAGGCGGCACCGACACCATCGATGCGCTTCTGGACTCCGAGTCGCTAGCGGAGCTCGACGAGAAGGCCGAGATGCTCGGGGTGGCGGCACAAGAGAACACGGACGCCCTCATCAGATACAGCAGGCTGCGCGTGACCATCCAGGAGCAGAACCAGGAGCTGTTCACGCTGCAAGCCGATCTGCAGGCCAAGTCGGATGCCAGGACCGCAGTGCTGTCCCGGCTTCAGACACAAAGGTCGGAGCTCGAGAGCTCCCTCGAGAAGCTGCGAAAGCGGCTCGGGATCGCCGAGGCTCGGGAGTGGAAGCTCGGGTCCGCCGCCGCGAGGCTCCGAGGGGACGTGGTCGAGGCACAGGCGAGGAACGCGGTCGCGGCCCTGGGAACATCGAGCGCAGGTTTCATCTGGCCGCTGAACGGCTCGGTCACCTCACCCTACGGGCCCCGCTGGGGCCGGATGCACAGCGGGATCGACATCAACGGTGTCACCGGGCAGCCGATCGTCGCCGCCAAAGAGGGCACGGTGATCCTCGCCAGCTACTACTCCGGATACGGGAACGCAGTGATCGTCGACCACGGCGGCGGCTACGCCACCCTCTACGCCCACATGTCGGAGTTCAGCACGACGAACGGGGCCTCGGTGAGCCAGGGCGATCTTATCGGCTACGTGGGCTGCACGGGGAACTGCTACGGGGACCACCTGCACTTCGAGGTGCAGATCAACGGCAACGCCGTCGACCCCATGCTCTACCTCCCCTAACCTCCCTCTTCAATTCCACGCGCCGGCTGGGTTCTCACCTTCTTTTCTGAAGTACGCACCGTGTAGGTAGGCCATTCAGAAAAGAACGGAACTCGGCCTGTCCGAAGCGCCTGCAGCACGTCTCGAATGATCGTCTCCGGCTCGAAATGAACGTCATCCCAGGTGTAATGCAGGATCGTCCAGCCCATCAACTTCAGCTCGTTGTCACGAGCGATGTCCTGCTTCCACCGGTCCAGGTCGCCGTGCCACTTGTAGCTGTGGGCTTCGACCCCGACGAGGCTGGGTGGCCACGCGAAGTCAAGTCGCCTGCTCCGCCTAGGGGTCCTGACCTTGTACTGGACCTCCGGCCGAGGGAGCCGCGGGTCCCGAAACAGAGCCAAAGCGTCGGTCTCCAGCCGGCTCTCCATCTGACCGTCTGTGTCGTCTCGCAGCGACAGGAGTTGCCGGGCGATGTATGTGCCACGGCGACCTCTCACCTCACGATTCTCGAGCTCGGCCCGCAGACGCCCGAGCGTCGTTCATCTTCCGCCTCAGCGCTCCGTCCATCGAGCGGCCCGTCCTGGTAGCGCTGAGAACGGACGCCAGGTCAAGCAGGGTCCTGTCTATGTGAGTGACGACGAAGCCCCCCAGGTGCCGGGTTCGAGGCCGGTCGGATAGAGAAAGTCGGCGAACTTTCACCCCCGCTCGCACCTTGCCTCGGGGTAAGTACAGCTCGATCACCCGCTCCCGCACTTCCTCCAGACCGTGAAGCGCTGCGGCCGAACGATGACTGACGATCGCCTGCCGACCCGCCCACAAGACCGCCGCCATCAGATTCGAATGCCATGTGAGGTTGCTTCCGTTCAGCGCGTAGGTGCCGGGGTGGACGATCCTCCACTGTCCGATGAGGTCCTATCGCCTATCGAGCGGGAGCTGTGGCCCGTCTGCAGCGCCTGCCTTCGACTGAAGACCCCGTACTGGTGACGGGCTAGGACTTCGCAAGCTCGATCCTCGGCGCGATAGCTCCTCATCGCGAGCAGCCTCCGTGAGCGCGAGCCGCGTTGCTGTCGCCCTCACCACCATCTTTTCTAACCCGCGTACCCACACGGTGCTCATCTCAGAAAAGAACGGGGGAGGCCCGGGCGCGCTGAGGGAGCACGGCGAGGGACGCTGGGCGTGGGAAGGGCCCGGCCTTTCGGCCGGGCCCCTTTTGGTGCTGGTCTTTCGGGTGGTGCGGTGATGCGGTCTTTCAGGTGGTGCGCTACTGGTGCTGTTGGTCGGTGCTGCGGTGGTGCCTCCGGTGGAGGCTCGTTACATCATGCCGCCCATGCCGCCCATTCCACCCATGCCGCCCATGCCGTGGTCGTGGCCGGCTGCTGCCATCTCGCTGTCCTCGTCCTTCGGCTTCTAGACGACGGTCGCCACCGTGGTGACGAAGAGCGCTGCGATCGAAGCGGCGTTCTCGAGCGCCGCCCGCGTGACTCGGGCCGGGTCGATGCTTCCCTCGGCGAGAAGGTCGACGTACTGACCGGGTGCTGCGTTGAGCCCGTGGCCGGGCTTCTCGTTGCGAACCCTGTCGACCACTACGCCACCCTCGAGGCCGGCGTTCTGAGCGATCCACCGGAGCGGAGCATCGAGAGCCTCGAGGACGACCCTTGCACCGGCGGTCTCGTCTGGCGCAAGATCGAGAGCCTCGATGGCCTCACGAGCACGCACGAGCGTGGTGCCACCACCGGGGACGATGCCCTCCTCGACAGCCGCACGCGTTGCCGAGACGGAGTCCTCGATGCGGTGCTTCTTCTCCTTCAGCTCGACCTCGGTAGCGGCGCCAACCTTCAGCACGGCCACACCACCGGCCAGCTTCGCAAGACGCTCCTGGAGCTTCTCGCGGTCCCAGTCAGAGTCGGTCCGCTCGATCTCGGCCCGGATCTGGTCGACACGGCCGCTGATCGCTGCTGCGTCCCCGGCCCCCTCGACGATCGTCGTGTTGTCCTTAGTGATGACGATCTTGCGGGCGGTGCCGAGCATGTCGAGCCCGACGGTGTCGAGCTTCAGGCCAACCTCCTCGGAGATGACCTGGGCACCGGTCAGGATCGCCATGTCCTCGAGCATCGCCTTGCGGCGGTCGCCGAAGCCGGGCGCCTTGACGGCGACGGAGTTGAACGTTCCTCGGATCTTGTTGACGACGAGCGTGGCAAGAGCCTCGCCCTCGACGTCCTCGGAGATGATAACGAGCGGCTTACCGGCCTGTATGACCTTCTCGAGGACGGGAAGGAGGTCACGCACGGAAGAGATCTTCGACTGCACAAGGAGGACGTACGGGTCCTCGAGAGAGGCTTCCATACGGTCCTGGTCGGTGACGAAGTACGGAGAGATGTAGCCCTTGTCGAACTGCATACCCTCGACGAGCTCGAGCTCGAGGCCGAAGGTGTTGGACTCCTCGACGGTGATGACGCCGTCCTTCCCCACCTTGTCCATGGCCTCGGCGACCATCTCACCGATCTCGGAGTCGTTGTTCGCGGAGATCGAAGCAACGTGCGAGATCTCCTGGCGGCCCTCGACGTCACGCGCCTGAGACTTGATCGAGCCCACGGCCGCTGTCACCGCCTTCTCGATGCCTCGCTTGAGGGCCATGGGGTTCGCGCCGGCGGCAACGTTCTGCAGTCCGGCCTTCACCATCGCCTGAGCGAGAACGGTGGCCGTGGTGGTCCCGTCACCGGCGACGTCATTGGTCTTGGTCGCGACTTCCTTGACGAGCTGAGCGCCCATGTTCTCCCACGGGTCGTCTAGCTCGATCTCCTTGGCGATCGTGACACCGTCGTTGGTGATGGTGGGCGCTCCCCACTTCTTGTCGAGGACGACGTTGCGACCGCGGGGGCCGAGCGTCACACGCACCGCGTTGGCGAGCCTGTTGACACCCTGCTCGAGACCGCGCCTCGCGTCCTCGTCGAACTTGATGATCTTTGACATCTATCGTTCCTTTCGAAAGCCTTGCGAAGATGAACCCGGGGCTTGCTCGCGGGTTCGTTAGCCGATGATGGCGAGGACGTCACGCGAGGAAAGGATGAGAAGCTCCTCGCCGTCCACCTTGATGTCCGTGCCGCCGTACTTCGAGTACATGACGCGGTCACCCTCGCTCACGTCGACGGGGATGAGGTCTCCCGTGTCGGAACGCTTGCCGGGGCCAACTGCAAGGACGGTGCCCTCTTGCGGCTTCTCCTTGGCGGTGTCGGGGATGACGATCCCGGAGATCGTGGTCTCTTCGCCCTCTTCTGGCTTGACGAGGATGCGATCCTCAAGGGGACGGATACTGGTCTTGGTGGCCATTTAGGCACTACCTCCTGTGATCGAACTGCGTTAGCACTCTAGCCTTACGAGTGCTAAAGATAGCGCCCTCTGCCCGTTAGGGCAAATGAGCGCATGCCACCCGCCCGCCCCGAACCGCTTTTTGCGCGCTCGCTTTGTATCCAGATAGAGCGAAAATCGCACACAAAAGCCCGCTCGGTCAGGGGTCGAGGGGAAGATTCGGGTCTGGGGAGGCCTCGAGGCCCAGGTACTGACCCCTCTTCAGCATGACGGTCCCACACGCCGCCACCATCGCTGCGTTGTCGGTGCAGAGCTCCGTCGGCGGCACGAACAGCTTCGCGCCGACCGCCTCACAGGCTGCCCCGAGTCCGCCTCTCAGACCCGAGTTAGCAGCTACTCCCCCACAAAGGAAAACCCTCTCCGCCCCGGTGTGCTCCACCGCGGCCATCGTCTTTGCCACCTGAATCTCGACAACGGCCTTTTGGAAAGAAGCCGCGATGTCTTCGATCGAGATGTCTTCAGAACGGGCCTCGGCCTTGCGGATGTGATTGATTACCGCAGTCTTCAAACCCGAGTAAGACACGTCGAAGCCGGGTTCCTTGATCATCGAGCGGGGGAACGCGACCGCATCGGGGTCGCCGAGAAGAGACAACCTGTCGATCTCGGGCCCGCCGGGATACTCCAAGCCGAGGAAACGAGCAACCTTGTCGAAGGCCTCTCCGGCGGCGTCATCGAGAGTGCCACCGAGAATCTCGTAATCGCCATTAACGCTGACGTCTGCCGGGATCTGAATCCCGTCTCATCCCGAGCTGAGAGCGTAAATTCCGCCGGTTGATTCCGGGGGCCGTCTCGATGGTGATACTCGCCAGGCAAGAGTGCCATCCATTTGGGAGGTAGTCTGCATGGTGCACTAGCACTTCGATCTGCCCGGAAGATTGCTGTCTGTTCCATTACTCTCCTTCGCGATGTCCTCGCCATCATCGGCTAATCGAATCATGAAAGGTAAGCCCTGCCTATCTTCGCAAGGTTTCGAGCAAATGATAGATGTCAAAGATCATCGACGCTTTGCGCTTGAGCAGGGTGTCACAGGCCTGCCACGTTGCGCGTGCGACAGCCTGACTCAAAAGGTCGCGCAACGTCGTCCCGACAAGAGTGGGGAGTGCCTCCACATTAATCGATTTGCAATATGATCGCCAAGGAGATCGAGTTTCAGATGACCTGCGGGGAGAACATGGGCGTTCGTTCGTCAAGGAAGTCGCGACTAAGACCACGATACCGCCGGTACGGGATTACGGCCGCTCGCTCCCGCCCGGCGATGGCGAAGGCCGGACTGCAGAAGGCCGCCCGGCGCGAAGGTCCCCATGGCCTCAAGCGAGGCATAAGTGCGACAGCGGCCGTGGCCTGACCGTCCAGGGCGCGGATGTCGAGGCCGCCAGAGATCTCGTACGCTCGCTCGATCTCCGCGAATACGATTCCGAGATCGGTGAGATGGTCGCGATTACGTGAGGCGCGGGAGCGACGGCGTCATCACTGCCGAGGAGTCCAATATCTTCGGCCTCGAGTCCGAGCTCGTCGAGGGTATGCAGTCTGACAGCGGCTACATCCTCTCCGCATTCCCGTCATCGACCGACTGCATGGAAGTCTTCCTGCAGTCGAAGATCTCCTTCCGGCGTGACTCTTCCGTCCTCGAGAAGGTCATACAGGCCGGTAAGCCGCCTGCCACACCTGAGGATGTCGAGGGCGAGTTTCCAGCCATAGCTCGTCGTCAATAAGATCCGAGGAACGTTCCACTCCAAGGTCGCCGTTCAAGGCGCCTGGCTCTCGACTCGCCGCAAGGCGATGCTCGAGGACATGGCCGGGTCGTCATCTCCGAGGCTCGAGCCATCGTCGGCCGCCTGGTATTCGCTCCGCAGACGTCATCAAGGGATTACCACGATGATCGTCGAGGGGGCCGGGACGGCAGCGATCAGCGGCCGTGTCGACAGATCCGGGCCGAGGATCGAGCGGATCACCGGGACCGCGAGCTTCCAGGAGTCGTCCTGCGAGTTCGGGCTGGCGGCGCGGCCGCGCTGAACTGGCGCCGCTATCGAGGTCGAGCCGAAGGAGAACAGCTACCGCAGGACTCCGTCCCGGCAACGCGCGGCTGTCGAGGAGGGCATCGTCCCGGCGGTACCACGCCTGCGCGCGTCGCGAGGCGACGATCTCGATCTGCTGGGACATCGCCGGCAAGGTCGTCCTCGAGGTCTCCGGCTCCGCGGATCGTCAGAACGCCGGCCTCGAGGGCGCGGCGCGGTCGACAGGGTCTGCACGCAGGCGAAGCCCGGCCACGGGCTCAACGCAGCACCGTCAGGCCGTCGATCTTCTCGCCGAGGGAATCATCGACGGCCCGAGGTCACTGGTCGGCGCCTGAGAACGCCGCTCGACCACGGAGCATCGTCGACAAAAGGATTTTATGACGAGTTGGCGGCCAGACCACGGCATGCGGCATGGGTGGAATGGCATGGGCAGTATGATAACGAGCCTGAGGCCACGTAGCACCGACATCAAAGAAGGTAGCGCATTACCTGAAGCACAGTATCACCGCACCACCCGAGCATTCAGCACAAAGGGTAAATCTCGGCTGAAAGGCCGGGTCCTTCCGTTTTCCAGTTCTCTCGCCGCGCTCTCAGCGCCTGTCCTCCCCGTTCTTCTCTGAGATGAGTACCCGTGCGGGCATGCTGGTTGGGAAGATGGTGGCGGAGGCTGAGCAAGGCAGCTCGCGCCACAGTGGATGTCTCCATGAGGAGTTATCGCTGATTCTGCGAAGTCTTAGCCTGTCATTTCAGGGCGGGGCCTCAGTCGAAGGCAGGCGCTGCAGACGGCCATAGCCCTTCGATAGCGATAGGATCACAGTGGACAGCGGAGGGACGGCATCTACGTTGAATGGAAGCAAATTCACATGGCATTCGAATTGGACGGCGGCGGTCTTACGGGTCGGCAGGCGATCGTCGTCTGGCTGCCGGTTCCGAGGAGCAGGGAGCGGGTGATCGGTTTCATTCGAGGCAAGGTGCGAGCGGGGTGAGTTCGCCGACTTTCTCTATCTGACCGGCTCCGAATCCCGGCATCTCGGGGGGCTCGTCGTCACTATGCATTGCATTCCCGCTTACCTGAAGTTCAGCCTCCAGCGCTACAGGGATGAAGGCCGCTGATGACGGAGCGCTGAGGGCGGAAGATAACGACGCCCCGGGCGTCTTGGCTGAGCTCGAATCGTGAAGTGAGGCCGCCGTGGCATATACATTGCCTATGTTCGCCGCTGGCGGATTGATATACGGCTGATGGTGGTTTGCTGAGACCGACGCTCTGGCTCTGTTCCCGACCTGCTCGCCGGGAGGTCCAGTACAAGGTCAGGACTTCAGCGAGCAGCGACGGATTGCCGGCCAATTCAGCCCCGTCGGGGCCGAGTCTGCTGATAGTACGGCGATTCGTGACCGCGGAAAGAGATATCGCCAGGATACCGAGCTGAAAGACGGGCTGACGATCCAACATATCGGGATACTACCATTTGAGCAGATTGACGATTTGAGAGCGTGAGCGCCGGGATAAATATTCCGTCTTTTCGAATGGCCTACCTGTACGGCAAAGTACTCAGAAAAGAAGGTGAGAACTTGCCGGAAGAGGAGGTTAGGGGCAGTAGAGCATGTAGTCGACGGCGCTGCCGTTGATCCGCACTGAAGTGGGCAAAATCCCTGCAGCAGTTCCCCGTGCAGTCTACGCAGCCGATAAGATCGCCTGTCATTGACCTGCTGTTGAATCTGATGGCGCGGAGAGGGTGGCGTAGCCGCCGCTGCGGTCGACGATCGCGCCCGGTAGTAGTCATCGGCTGCCCGGCGATTACCGTTGATGTCGGATCTTGTGAATTTGCCCTGTGGCCTGCAGCGAGGCGACGAGCTACCAGCGGCCAGATGAAATCTGCTCGATGTCCCAGGCCGCGTTCGCCGTACCCGATTATCCCCGGGCAGGAACATTTCACCGACGGCGTATCCTGCCAGGCTTCGCAGCTCGAGGAGTCTTCGAGCTCCGACTAAGTGTTCGAGGGGATAGCATCGCGGTTCTGGCATCTGACTTGGCCTGCAGATCGGTTCGCAGCGCGAATAGCCTCTGGTTCTGCCTGATGGCTACGTTGAAGCCCGCTGTATCTGATGTTCCCTTCTTTGCGTTGATGATCTCGCCAATTTTCGAGTTCCGCGACTGAGTCCAGAAGCGCATCGATGGTGTCGGTGCCGCCTTCCTTGTATAGGCCGATAGCCCAGCTGCGCGGCCAGGTCCTCCACCTTGTTGATCTGTTTCTGTGTCTGATCGATCTGAAGTTTGCACGGTTTCCAGATTTATTTTTTGCCGCAGTTGTTCAACTGATTCGAGTTGTCATCGAGCTGCTGCTGGTTCTGCAGGCTGCTCACGAGCGCTGATCTCTGAGCCTTCTTCTCGACCTGCGGAGCTTTCGCAGCGCAGCGATCGGCAGGGATGAGCAGAACTGCGCTATCGCCGCATCAGCTGCCTGCGCCTGACGCTCATATCGCTCGAACATCGGTCTGCCTGCATTCGCGAATACCCCTGTTTCTCGCCCCGCACCTGCGCCGTGGCTGGCCGGGGACCCTGCCATTAACCCCAAGAGGAGGCAGGCGTTCTGCTGGTCGACGGGTACGGTATAGCTGTCTCCTCCTCTCTTCAAATTCGCGAAGAAACCGCCTGAGAGCGCGAAGAGTTCAGGGTTTCCGCGGCGGGGCGCGAAGGCAAGTATTTCAATTTGCACGCTGAGCCGTGTACTGTTTTGCCAGAAGGCTGCGTGTTTTTTTATGGTAATTTCTGTGGCATTGCTCATTGGGAGGGATTCAGCTCGACGTTGGCCTGATCGATTGTCGCGCATAGGCAGCCGGGCGTCTCTGGTTGCGTCATCTGAGCAGGCGGGCTCCCCATGAGTGCGTTGCAGGCTCAGTGCCGCCCGAGGTCCTCGAGGGCGCTCATCCAGGTAGAGATAGGACCGAGCCGGCCCGCGAGGAGTCCCGCGATTCATTGCTGACGCGAGCCAGTTCCTGCGATATTCCAGGGCTTCTGCAGAGGTGGCTGAAGAGCTCCGATGTTTCGTCTCCTGATTTAAGGTGACTTACAAAGCCCGCCTCCCGCCTTCGATTCGAGGCCTGTTCCTTCCAAGCGAGGGATTCTCATCTCTATTCCGCGGGCTGAGGCAGAGTTCTCCAGGGGGCCGGTTCTGCTCAGGGTGTAGAAGACAAGTATGGGTCCTCGCGGTGGTAGTAGAGGCGCATTCAAGGTGTGTTTGGCCTCGTTCTTCCGAGGAGCTGCGGGGGTGTCTTCGTGTCGGTCGTAGGCACAGGGTCATCGTGCTAGTGCGGGTTGGGGAGGAGCAGGATCTCCGGCTGCAAGTCGCGCAATGGCCTTGCAACGGATGCCGCCGTGAGGGCCACTTCCGACGCCGTGAATAGGTCCTTCATCTACAGCGAGTAGGGGTGGATGGGGATCTCTTTGGTATCTCCGAGTGTCATACATGGTCGAGTGCTCTCCTCCCACCGAGCTGTCTCTGCGAGCGCATCGTCAGATAGCCAGCGACCGCCGACGTTGCCCCGCGAGAGGCGCCGGACAGCATACCACGGCCTGGGGTTCGCCCCCATGGTAGGGCGCTGAGCGATTGTCCGTCTCGAGGAGATGGACGTTCTCCGCCGGAGGCGCGAATCCTCCCAAGATCGAGGCTGCGTCGTCCGGCAGTTTCGACCTCGAAGCCCTGGTATCATGCCGTCTCCGAACCGCGGGTCTGAGCGACGAGCGCCGATTCAGAATCTTGTCGTCACGACATGCGCCTTCGGCGAAGTCTCCTGAGCCTTCCGGATCACCCTGTCACCACCGAGAGGAGCCGGTCGTCTCCCCGGGGAGCCTGCGCGGCGACGCCCACGAAGGTAGTCTCGGCCATCATCGCCGCGCAGGGAGGTCCCGAGCAATGACGCTTGTTTTCACGAGGCGGAGCACAATCTACAAGACGACGCGTGCTGACGAGAACCACCCCGGCGCGCCGTGCTTCACTATACCTCACAGGCTCGCTTACGTCGGGGGTGAGGTCACTTCGTCCCCGAGAATCGTCTTCAGTACGGAGTCTGAGAATTACGTCTCATTCCCAAGCCAGGAAATCGCGAGCAGATCGCTGAGCGCGGGTGGAGTCGATCGTCGTTTCCAGACTCGTAACCTGATCCATCAGCGCACAGTATTCACAGGCGTGGCGCTCGAGATCGCGGATGGCCTCGTCATCCATCCGCTGGCCGGGATGAAGGGCACATCCGCCGAGACCTGCATGAAGTGCCATGAGGTTCCTGATATAATTCATTACCCCACGACCGTCATTCCTCCGGTCTTCCCGGGCTGCCATGTGGCGGCCCCGTGAAGACCCTGGCATGCCTCTCCTCATGGTATTTGCCCATTTCATTGCACAGTGATCACGCCGGTGTAGGACTACTATAAGGCCTTACGACGCCCGCTTCTTCGATTTATTGAGCCCGGCGAGCCCGGTACTTCCTCCGTTCGAGCACTGTTCTTCGGCAAGGCGCCCGTGGGCGATTACCCCCACGGCAAGGGTCCTCTCCCACCCAGGTTCGTCAGATGCCGCAGGAGCAGCGCTTGAGCCGCCGGTCCGAGTTCTCCGTCCCGAGTTGCCCGCATCCTGATCGACGCTGTTCGTCCTGCGCCTGCCTAGAGTGGAGCATGGGTCTGCTCGACAGGCTGAAAGAAGAAGACAGACCGGTCGCCCTGGCCCTTCGCCGAGCGTATACCGAGCGCAAGGTCATGTATCATCATCCGACTGCGCCCTGGCCCGAGCACGCTGAGGAGTACGCCGACGAGATCCCGAACTCACGAAGCCGCGCATGAGAACGGGGGCGTGGGGGCCGCCTCGATCGATCCTGCCGATCACTGTCCTCGCTCCGGATGCGGGATGATGACTCCAAGGACGCTGGCACTGGACTACGGGTCTGCAACTGAGTGACCATTTGCGACGGTCTCGCTCACCTGGAGGGCCATCAGCGAGCTGACGGCGCGGGGATATCCTGTTTGATTTTCCGGCACAGTCATGCCGGTGCCCCTGTCTCATCTGCCAGTTCGCGAGGGATCTGATCGGCGCCGTTTCCTCACTCCCAGTAATCGAGGCGGATTCATACGCACTTCTTGCTGAGCTGAAGGCCGAGATCGAGGAGAAGTCGGCGAGAAGACCCGATTAATTCAACCCTGCTCAGTTACATCTTGACGAGGCATACTGACCGAGATGAAGTTCAGCTGACGGCGATCATCCCCAAGAACAAGCCGCGTGGACTTCACATGACGGTCGATGGAGGCCTGACCGTCTGACCATGGCATTCGAGCTACATCGACCTGACCACTCGTTACGAGCTGACAAATTTCAGAAGAATGCTTCGTGGATTACTTTCGCCGGTTCTCGGATTTGGGATCGGCGACGTCCTCAGGCATGCTGATGAGAACACGACAGTGCTCGTGGCCCCGACCACGAGCGAAGGCGATGGTCGGCGGACGCTTCAACGAGGGTTCGTCAACGAGGGCTATTCGACGAAGATGCCGAGGTGACCTCCAACAGGCTGCCGATCGATTGGTCAGGCAGGCACGACGGCGCGGGGCGACGCGCCACATGGGCGTCCTGTCTGAACGCCGAGGACGCGAGCTGAACGGGCACGATCCCGGCCAGGACTACACAAGGTGCGGGACGAGCTGATCCAGAAGACCGAGCGATGGTCGACCACGAGGGCCATCCGCCTCGGGAACAAGGCCCTCAAGCCGGAAGAGATCTACGAGGCCCAACGGCGTCGCCCCGGGCACCTGATCGTGATCTTCGGCGAGTTCTTCGCTGGCCTGGTTGGTTCGTCTGGAAGATGGCGCGCCTACACGTTCGAGAACGCCACCGTCCTGGACGAGGCCAACCACGCCGAGTTCAAGATTCGTCATGAACAACGCCCCGGGCAGGAGGCCCTCCTTGCGGGCCGGCCCTCCGCTCCGGGAGAACATTGTTCGGCACGAAGATGCTGAATCCGGCGTGGTTGGCCCTTGTCCGGGGCCGGTGTCGTTCTCGAACGTGTAGAGCGCGCCATGGCCGAGCGAGCCAACGGAGCGCCAGCGAAGCTCACTGAAGATCACGATCAGGTCCAGCGACGCCGTTCTGGACCTCGTAGATCTCTTCCGGCTGTTGAGGGCCTTGTTCCCGAGCGGATGGCCTCGTGGTCGACCATCGACTCGATCTTCTGGATCAACTCGTCCGGCATCACCTTGTCGTAGTCCGCGGCCGGGATCGTGCTGTTCGCCTGCGCCCTCGACGTTCAAGAACAGACGCCCGTAGTAGCCGCCGTCGCCCCACGCCGTCGTGCCCACCAATCGATCGACAGCTTGTTGAGAGGGGTCACCCCGGGCCGGCATCTCTTCGTCGAACTTGAGATAGCCCTCGTTGACGAGCCACCGTTGAAGCAGATCCCGCCGACCATCGCCTTCGCTCCGTGGTCGGAGACCACGAGCACCGTCGTGTTCTCATCCTACTTGAGGACGCGTCGCTGATCTTGCCGTCGAGGAACCGGTAGTCCCGCAGCGATTCCTTGTAGGGGTTGTCCGGCCTGTAGCGAGGGTCCGGGTCGACGTAGCCCCAGATGCCATGGTTCAGGCGGTCCGGGCTCATCTTGACCATCATGAAGAAGTCCCACGGCTTGTTCTTGAGGAGGTAGTCCGCCGTCTTGAACTTCATCTCGGTCATCTTGTATGCCTCGTCCAAGATGTACTGAGTGTCGTCGGTGCGGAAGTTGCGGATGTCGAAGATGTACTCGCCGACTTCTCGCCTGATCTCGGCCTTCAGCTCCCGGGATGGCGGCAGTCCGCCTCGTTGCTGGGGTGAGGAAGTGCCGATCTTGGATCCCCCAGCGGCTTGGGCGGGTAGGACGTGGGGGCACCGACATGACGATGCAGTCCTTGCCCGCATCCGACAGGATGTCCCACACCGTCCGTTCCTTGATGGCCCACGAGGTGGCGAACGCCAGACCGTCGTAGGTGTGGTCCTTCCGGTTACGGAACCTGTAGATCCCGAGAGTGCCGGGGTCCTTGGAGGTCATCATGCACATCCAGGTGGGGTCGGCATCGGCGGGACTATCGACCTGAGCGGCCCCCACACCCCGTTCTCGTTGTGCTTCGGGTGGGAGATCTGGATCTCGTCGGCGTACCCCCGGAACACGTGCTCGGGCGGGGCGCAGTCGAGGCCGATGACCATGACCTTGCGCTTCGGCCCGCCTGCTCGGCGCTCGAGCAACTCGGGCGCGACCGACTCCGTCTTCTTCTTCGTGCCTTGTCGAGCAGACCCATGCTTCCTCCCAGCGGCCGGGACGAACGAGCGTCCTCGATCAGGATGCGGGCAACCTCGGGACGAGAGAACTCAGCCGGCGGCTCAACGCCTTCCTGCAGCATCTGACGAACCTGGTGCCGGAGATGAAGACCTCGTCCCCCTTGCCGTGGGGTGTCTTGCCGACCTCATCGCCCCACAGGCCTGGTGCAGAAGAACGAGTGCTCGAACTTGAGAGGGAAGATGCCGAGCTCGCCGGGCTCGAACTCGTCGAAGAGAAGCCGAGCGTCGTAGGTGCCGTAGTAGTCCCCCACACCGGCGTGATCGCGCCGGTCGATGAAGTGGGTCATGCCGGGGAAGTCCTTGCGGAGGAGGGCGTGCCAGATGGCTCACGGGGCCGCCGTAACGCATGGCGGCCGGGAAGACCGAGAGGATGACGCGGTCGGGGCAGTAGTTCTCCATCAGGACCTGGCAGTACCATGCGTGGCCCCGGCGGGGATGTCGTCGCCCTTCGTCCCCCGACCAGCGGATGGATGACGAGGCCATCCACGATCTCGAGCGCCACCTTGGTGAGGTACTGTGCCTGATGGATCAAGTTACGAGTCTGGAAAGCGACGATCGTCTTCCACCTGCGCCCGCGCATCTGCTCACGGAGCTGCAACGGGGTGAGGCGGTACTCCTCGAACTCGTTGCTGAAGATACCTCGAGGACGGTGACCCGGCCCCGACGTAGCGCGTCTCGTGAGCGGCAGGGCAACGCCGGGGTGGTTCTCGTCCGTCGTCTTGTAGGTGTGCTCCGCACCTCGTGCTTCGCGCTGTACTCGGGAAGACCTCCTGCACGTCGATGATGGCCACGAAGGCCTTCGTGAACGATCGTTGCACGGGTCCCCGAGGAGAGACGACCCGACTCCTCCTCGGTGGCCGACAGGGTGATCGGAAGGCTCCAGGGGAGGCCGTTCGCCAGGCGCATGTCGGTGACGACGGAGCTGTAGCGTCGGCGCTCGTCATGAACCCACGGTTCGGGGAGACGGCGCCGATCGCCGTGGAGCTCGGAGGTCCGAAAGCACCTGGCGGCCCTTGGTCCCCGATCTTAGGGAGGTTCGGCCGCCCTCCGACCGGAGGGCGTCCATCTCCCCCGGGAGCGGCCATCCCTAGCTCCAGCGCCCCACCATGGGGGCAGACCCCGGTACGTCCTTGAGCGTGCTACCGCTGCTCGCCTCTCTTTCTTGCGGGGGCCGCGTAGTCGGCGGTCGCCCAGCTATCTCTGACGATGCGACGGCAAGGAGGCGCCCACCAGGAGACAGCTCGTTAGAGAGGAAGCACTCCGGGGCGCACTTTGCGACACTCCGAGGATACCAAAGAAGGCCTCCTCGTCCCACCCCCTACTCGCTGTAGGTGAGGACCCTGTTCACGGCGTCGAGAGTGGCCCCCACGGCGGCATCCGCGGGGCCGTTGCGCAGGAGAGCGGCAGCCGAGGAGATCCCTGCTCCTCCCCCAACCGCACTAGCACGATGACCGCCTGTTCGCCTACGACCGACACGAGACGCCTCTGCAGCTCCACCCTCGAGATGGGAGACGAGGGCCGAACACGCCTTGAGGGTCGCCTCTGCCACCACCGCGCAGCCCGTACGCGGTCCCTGCTCCCGAGCGGAACCGACGACCGCCCTCTGGAGAGAAACCTCTGCCCCGGCCCGCCCGGAGCTATGCAGGATCACTCGCTGGAGGACGGGCCTCGGAGTCGAGGGCGGAGCGGGAGCTGGGGGGCACTTTGCTCAAAGCCGCGGCCGCCGCCGTCGAGGGAGATTGGCCCCCTCGAACGAGCCCTCCTGCTCGCCACCTCTGCGCCCTCTGCAAGGACTCGTCACCGAAGAACGACTCGCGCTCCAGCTCGAACACGTGACGTCGCTGAGGCCGCCCGCCAGGCCGGCCCGGTTTATTCCCGCCTGGGCCGAGGCCCTCGAGGACCTCGGGCTGAAGGCCGACGCGCGAGAACGCCTGTACCTCGTAAGGGGCCCGCTGCTGCTCGACAAGACGACGCAACCAAGGACGCCCGGCTCCTTTTTTATGCGCATCGAGATCGATCAGGCTGGCGTCGGTCACGGGATCCTCCCCCGTAGGAAACAGTGCCAGGAAGGTTACGCCATAAAATGCACCCGCCGAGCCTTCTTCCCGGCTAGGCCGGTTTACGACTCCACCGGTGTACAAGAGGAAAGTACGCCTTCACGCCCTGCCCGCACAAGAGGCGCCACCCTGGTTTCTTCGCGCCCGAGCGGTTTCTTCGCGTAGTTTGAGGAAGGAAGGGAGCAAGCTGCCGGCGAATCATTCAACAGAAGGCACCTTGCCACCTTCGAAGTTGTGGTACGCCCGGCGGCATCCCGGCCAACCACGGCACGGGTGCGGTGAAAGCAAAGGGTCTTCGCGGGCCTCGTAGAGCAGACCGATCGACGAACGTTAAGGAGAGCGATGCTTGAGCGTCAGGCACGAGCAGCGATCGCGGCCACGATAGCCACGGCCCTGCTCATTCCCCGCGGTCGGCCCGCTGGCCGGGCCGAAGAAGAAGCTCCACAAGGTCGAGAAGGAACAAGAAGAGCTCCAGGACCGGATCGAGGCGGACAGCGCTCGTGAGAACAGCTCTTGCAGGACCGGGTCAACCTCTTAGCAGCCCGATGACCCAGCTTCAGATCCAGTTGAACAAGCTATGGCCGAAAAGGCGGAAGTCGCGGAGCAGGTGCGTGAAGGGCTCAGCTTCGGATCGATCAGACACAGAAGCAGATCAACAAGGTGGAGGACCTGGCCACGCAGCAGGCTGTCGACCTATACAAGGGCTGGTGGCACCGACACCATCGATGCGCTTCTGGACTCGAGTCGCCAGGCGGAGCTCGACGAGAAGGCCGAGATGCTCGGGGTGGCGGCACAAGAGAACACGGACGCCCTCATCAGATACAGCAGGCTGCGACTATCCAGGAGCAGCAGAACCGAGCGTTCGCTGCAGCCGATCGCGGCCGTGTCGGACAGGACCGCAGTGCTGTCCCGGTTTAGACACAAAGGTCGGAGCCCTCGAGAGCTCCCCCGAGAAGCTGCGAAAGCGGCTCGGGATCGCCGCCGAGGCCCGGGAGTGAAGTCGGGTCTCCGCCGCCGCGAGGCCCGAGGGGACGTGGTCGAGGCACAGGCGAGGAACGCGGTCGCGGCCCTGGGAACATCGTGGGAGAGCGCAGGTTTCATCTGGCCGCCGAACGGCTCGGTCACCTCACCCCACGTGTCCCGCTGGGGCCGGATGCACAGCGGGATCGACATCAACGGTGCGCCATCGGGCAGCCGATCGTCGCCGCCAAAGAGGGCACGGTGATCCTCGCCAGCTACTACTCCGGATACGAAACGTGCAGTGATCGTCGACCATGCGGCGGCTACGCCACCCCCTCTACGCCCACATGTCGGAGTTCAGCACGACGAACGGGCCTCGGTGAGCCAGGGCGATCTTTATCGGCTACGTGGGCTGCACGGGGAACTGCTGCTGGCCGCGCACCCACTGCTGAGGCAGATCAACGGTACCGTCGACCCCATGCTCTACCTCCCTAACCTCCTCTTCAATTCCACGCGCCGGCTGGGTTCTCACCTTCTTTCACACCGTGTAGGTAGGCCATTCAGAAAAGAACGGAACTCGGCCTGTCCGAAGCGCCTGCAGCACGTCTCGAATGATCGTCTCCGGCCCGCAATGAACGTCATCCCAGGTGTACTTGCAGGGATCGTCCAGTCCATCAACTCGAAGCTCGTTGTCACGAGCGATGTCCTGCTTCCTCCACCGGTCCAGGTCGCCGTGCCACTTGTAGCTGCGGGCTTCGACCCCGACGAGGCTGCGTCACGCGAAGTCAAGTCGCCTGCTCCGCCCAGTCCTGACCTTGTACTGACCTCCGGGCCGAGGGAGCCGCGGGTCCCGAAACAGAGCCAAAGCGTCGGTCTCCAGCCGGCTCTCCATCTGACCGTCTGTGTCGTCTCGCATGACAGGAGTTGCCGGGCGATGTATGTGCTCACGGCGACCTCTCACCTCGATTTCCGAGCTCGCCCTTGCAGACGCCCGAGCGTCGTTCATCTTCCGCCTCAGCGCCCGTCCATCGAGCGGCCCGTCCCGGTAGCGCTTGAGAACGGACGCCAGGTCAAGCAGGGTCCTGGCCCAGGTGAGTGACGACGAAGCCCTCCAGGTGCCGGGTTCGAGGCCGGTCGGATAGAGAAAGTCGGCGAACTTTCACTCCCGCTCGCACCTTGTCCCTCGGGTACAGCTCGATCACCTGCTCCCACTTCCTCCAGACCGTGAAGCGCTGCGGCCGAACGAGGACACCGATGATCGCCTGCCGACCCGCCCACAAGACCGCCGCCGCCATCAGATTCGAATGCCATGTGAGGTTGCTTCCGCTCAGCGCGTAGGGTGCCGGGGTGACGATCCTCCACTGTCCGATGAGGTCCTATCGCCTATCGAGCGGGAGCTGTGGCCCGTCTGCAGCGCCTGCCTTCGACTGAAGACCCCGCATTGGTGACGGCCAGGGACTTCGCAAGCTCGATCCTCGGCGCATAGCCCTCATCGCGAGCAGCCTCCGTGAGCGCGAGCAAGTTGCTGTCGCCCTCACCACCATCTTTTTCTAACCCTTGCTACTCCACACGGCGCTCATCCAGAAAAGAACGGGGAGGCCCGGGCGTTGAGGAGCACGGCGAGGGATTGGCGTGGGGCGACGCGCGCCGGCCGGGCCCCTTGGTGCTGGTCTTTCGGGTGGTGCGGTGATGCGGTCTTTTCAGGTGGTGCGCTACCGGTGCTGTTGGCCGGTGCTGCGCGGTGCCTCCGTGGAGGCTCGTTACATCATGCCGCCCATGCCGCCCATTCCACCCATGCCGCCCATGCCGTGGCCGTCGTGGCTGCCGGCTGCTGCCATCTCGTCCTCGTCCTTCGGCTTGTCGATGGCCCCGGCGCAGCATCGAGGTGCCGCAAGCGGCGATCATCGCGGCGTTGTCGGTGCACATCTCCATCGGTGGCACGAACAGGGCTATGTCCCGGGCGGCACAGGCCTCAGACAGGCCGCTCCGAAGCCCCGAGTTCGCGGCCACACCTCCGCACAGGAACACGCGCTCGGCCTCGACGTGGGCGGCCGCCGCCATCGTCTTGGTCACCTGGACCTCGACCACCGCCTGTTGGAACGAGGCCGCTATGTCCTCGACCGAGATCTCGGCCCCCGCGGCCTCCTGCCTGCGGACGTAGTTGACGACCGACGTCTTCAGCCCCGAATAGGAGACATCGAACCCCGGCTCCGCCAGCATCGCCCGGGGGAACTTCACCGCCTCTGGGTTCCCGAGCAAGGACAACCGGTCGATCTCCGGCCCGCCCGGGTAATCGAGCCCCAGGAAGCGCGCGATCTTGTCGAAGGCCTCGCCGGCGGCATCGTCGATCGTCCCGCCGAGCATCTCGTAATCCCCGTGGCCTCGCGCGTGGATGAGAAGCGTGTGCCCCCCCGAGATGATGAGCGCTAAGGCCGGCCACTCCGCCTCCTTGTGCACGAGGAGGTTGGAGTAGAGGTGGCCCTCGAGGTGGTTCACCCCTACGAACGGGATCTCGAGCACCGCGGCGATCGACTTGGCCTCCGCCACACCGACGAGCAGCGAGCCGATCAACCCCGGGCCCCGCGTTGCGGCCACGGCGTCGAGGTCCCACAAGGTCGCGTCCGCCTGCAGCAGTGCCTCCCCGATCGCAGGGGTCAACGCCTCGACGTGGGCCCGGGCCGCGATCTCGGGGACGATCCCGCCGTACTCGCCATGTAACTGGCCCTGCGAGACGATCACGTTCGAGAGGACCTCCCGGCCCCCCCGGACGATCGATGCGGAGGTTTCGTCGCACGATGTCTCTATCCCGA
The DNA here is from genome assembly GCA_030448085.1 of Actinomycetota bacterium. The sequence goes on from JAUJNU010000038.1 coordinate 22,110, forward strand.
GAACCAGCGCCGACTCATCCCACTCGGAGCTCCTCTGCTGGACGGTCTCTACCTCAGGGATGGCCCAGGGAGCGCTGCTCACGCCGCCTCCAGCTCGGCTCGGATGGCCCGCAGCCTCATCCGGTAAGCGGTCGAGGCAACGTCGTCCGCGATCATCACCAGAGCATCCTCGTTCGTCTCGATGTAGTAGCCCTTCCTCACGCTGACTGCCGAGAACCCGAACTTCGTGTACAGGCTCTGAGCGACAGTGTTCGACACCCTCACCTCGAGCGAGCAGATCTCCGCCCCCCGGGCGATGGCCTCGGTCAGGACGGTGAGGAGCAACTTCGTCCCGACCTTGCGCCCATGGAAGTCGGGGTCCACCGCGATGTTCGTGATGTGTGACTCCAGGCCGGTGAACATCATCCCGGCGTAGCCGACCACCTCGCCGCCCGACCGTGCGACCACATAGGAACGATTCGCCTTCTGCGACAGCTCGGAGAGGAACAGCGACCCGCTCCACGGCCGGGGATAGACGCGGCTCTCTATCTGCAGGACCTTGCGCAGATGACGCCTGCGCATGCGCGTGATCTCGAGAGGAGGAAGGGTGCCTCTGGCGCTGTCCGCCTGGGCGCTCACGAAGGCCCCCTCCTTATGCGTTGCCACTCGATCCGCTTGGCCGACCGGCGCAGGTAAAGGGGTCTCAGGTCGTAGAGGGAATCGAACTCTTCTCGGAACATGCGGGGCAGGGCCAACTCCACGAGGGATCGAGCGTCAGGAAATGCGTTACCGATCGTACCCATCTCCACGGCCGGCCCGAGATCCTGGAAGTGGTCCGGGTAGAGGAGAGCGCCGTTGCCTACGAGCAGGACGTCGTTGGCCCCGGCGTCGATGGTCCCGGCGAGGAGGTCGGGCCTTTCGACCTTGTACTCCGTCATCCTCTGGATCCCTCCCGGGGAGGGGCGGTAAGCCGCGTGGAAGACCTCGTTGCGGCGCGCGTCGAGCACGGCCCAGATCGTCTTCGGCGAGTACCTCACGTTGTAGGCGAGGAGGTCGAGGCTCCCCATCCCGACGATCGGCACGGAGAGAGCCTGAGCGAGGGCCTTTGCCGTCGATACCCCCACCCTCATCCCCGTGAAGAGGCCGGGGCCGAGGCTGACGGCGATCCCGCCGAGGTTCCGGTAACCGAGTCCGGCCTCGTCCAGGCAGAATCTGATCGCGGGCAGTAGGAACTGGTCAGTTCGCGCCCCGCACACGAGGGGGCGCTGGCAACAACCCCTTGCTCGGAGCCGATCGCGACGCTCGCCTGCGGCGTCGACGTCTCTATCCCCAGGACCAGCATCAGGCTTCACCCGCCCACGGGCGAGGGGCGGGGACCCGTGGCCCGGCGCCAGGAGGAACCGGGAGCCCGTTGACAACTCCGGTGACACTGCATCCAGAAGGGCCTCGGCCACCTCTCTCATGCCGCTGAGCTTGTGCGGCCAGTCTCCCCCGCGCGGCCTGAACGTGATCAGGCGCTCGTCCTCCGACCCGGGAGGGGCACGGATGCCATCTCCACCCTCAGATGGTTCCTCGGGAGGAGTGGCTCCACTGCGTCGCCCCACTCGAGCAGGAGGATCGCCTCCGGGGTTATGAGCTCCTCGAAGCCCAGGTCGAGCGCCTCCCTGGAAAGACTCGAGCCTATAGACGTCAGATGAAGGATCCTGAACTGGGCGTCGTATTCGTGGACGATCGTGAAAGAAGGGCTCGTGACCGGGCCGGTCACCCAAGAGCCGCCAGGACGCCCTGGACGAAGACCGTCTTTCCCGCTCCGAGGTCGCCCGTGAGACTTACAACGTCGCCTGGGATGAGCGTCGGAGCGAGGGCTACCCCGACGATCCTTGTCTCCTCGGCGGAACGGGTGACTACCTGCATCAGCCGAGGGTACAGGCGGGTTCCCGGTCAGGCGAGGAGGCGGCCGTCCTCGAGCAGCGGCTCGCCATCCACGGTCACCATCCCGCCCCTGCGCAGGTCGCAGACGAGGTCCCAATGGACGGCGGAGTGGTTGAGGCCGCCGGTCTCCGGATAGGACGCACCGAGAGCCACGTGGATGGAGCCGCCGATCTTCTCGTCGAGCAGGCCCTCGCCCGTGAACCTCGTGATCCCGTAGTTCGTCCCGATCCCGAACTCCCAGCACCCGGGCGCCCTCGTCCGCATCGAGCGTCTTCAGGAGGAACTCTTCGTTCTTCGTCGCGGACGCATCGACCGCGGCCCCCTCGAACTCGAGCCGCGCCCCCTCCACCGCCACGCCCGAGTACACCTGCGGGTCGAAGAACGTGATGTGCCCACGGGTCGCCGTCTCCACGGGGCCGGTGAAGATCTCTCCGTCGGGCATGTTCTCCTGGCCGCTCGATGTCTCCCCGGAAACGACCTGCGATGCCGAGATGGATGTCCGTCCCCTCGGCCTGGATGTGAACCTCGCTCCGCGGCTGGATCCACGCGACGAGACGCTCCTGCACCCGAGCCATCTCCTGCGCGGCTACAGGGTCCTCCTCGTCGAGATAACAGGCGGAGAAGAGAAGGGCTTCGTACTCCGCGAGGCTCATGCCGGCGTCCATCGCATAGGCCTCCGTCGGGAAGAGCGACAGGTTCCATCTAGCTTCACCCGCGGCCGCGCGGTGGAAGAACGTGGCCGTCACGTCTCCGTAGGCCTTCGTGCGGGTCACGTGAGAGGCCGGGTCCAGGTTCGAAAGGGCTCTCGTGTTCGTCTCACCGAGGACCCGGAACGACACGTCGACGTTCTCGTTGAGCCAGCGGTCGGTCTCCATCACGTACTCCAGCTGATGCCGCTGCGCCGCCAGCGGTAGAAGAGCGGCTCAGCAGCCGGGATCTGAGCCTGAAGGACCGGTTGCGCCCCTTGCTCGAGGCAGCGCCTGTATATGGCTAGCAAGAGGGCTCTGCCACGTAGGGGCCCTTGATCTCACCAGGTCGTCCTCGTGGACAGGGCAGGAGTAGCCGACGAGAACGTCGGCGAGCTTCTCTAGGGGAGGTGGTCACGCTCGCCCCACCTTTCTCGGTTCGTCCTCGCCCAGAGCTTCGGCGAGGAAAGCAGCGAGCGACCTGTTGACCTCGCGGTGACGCTCGAGCATCGACATGTGCGCACCCCTGCAGCACCTTCAGCTCAGCAGGGAAGGGTAGCGGCTATGTGGCTCGAAGCCTCCTCGATCGTCAGGCGATCATGGGTACCGGCGATGACGACGGGAACCATGATCTTCGCGAGCGACTCCTCACGTCGAAGTCCCGGTACGACTTCAGCAGATCGAAGATGACGTCGGCCGAGGTGTCGGCCACCATGTCGTAGGTGAAGTCTATCTGGCCGGCCGAGGCCGAGGGCCGAGCACGGCCAACGAGACGGCCATGAAGATCGAGTCCGACGGCTTGACGAGAGCACGCTGGAGGTGATCGGAGCGGGACCCGACGTAATCGAGGGTCGTCTCGTGACCCGCTCGACCTTGGCGCGCCACCGAGGAGCGTCTCCGCCTGCGGGCCGGTAGGTCGTGTTGAGCAGCACCATCCCGGCGATGGAAGGCATGCCCGCGGCCCTTACCCAGCTGCAGGCGCTCGGCGCAGAGGTCCAGGGCGACCATGCCTCCGACGGAGTGTCCCACGAGGACCACCTCGTCGACATCCGATGGCGCGAGAACCGCCTCCTGTAGTCCGCGACCAGGTCCTGATCGAGTACCGGTCGTCCCCTTCGGTTGCGAGAGGCCGTGGCCGCGCGGTCGTAATAGATGCACCGGGTGCCCTGAAGCGCGGGCATCTGGTAGTGCCATACGTCGGTTCTGAGACACGAGCCGTGGATGAAGAACGGCTGCTGCGCGAGAGGGCCCGGTCTCCTCGATGAAGATGCGGGCGCCGTCCTGCAGGTCCAGGGTCCGGGCTCGCTCGCCTCGCCTGGTCCCGAAGTCCTCGGCCGCCTCCGGGTCGCCTTTCCTGCGGCGCTGGACGACCGTGTGCTGGGCGACGAGACCCGCTCCGATGCCAACGGCACTACCGCAAGCGCGATCAGGCCCTGCGATTCAATCGTCCTCCTCGTTCAGGTAGATGCGCGGCACCCGGGAAGGTATGCGCGTCGTGACCTCGTAATTGATCGTGCCGATGTGCTCTGCGAGAGCTTCCGCAGAAACCGACTCATCCCCATCCTGCCCGATGAGCGTCACAACATGCCCCGGCTCGAGCTCGTGGTCACCCCACGTCGACCATGAACTGATCCATGCACACGGTGCCCGAGACCCTGTGGCGTTTCCCGCCGATGAGAACGTCGGCGATGCCCGACGACCGCCTGTCGTACCCATCCGCGTACCCGGCGGGGACGGTGACCACCCGGCCCGTCTTGTCGAGCTCGTACTCTCAGCCCGCCAAGACAGGGCCTCACCGGCGGCCACGAACTTCACCATGTTTACCCTCGCCTTCAGCGCCAGCGCCGGCCTCAGGTCGAGCGTTCCCTCGAGCGCCGGCCCAGGCCACAGGCCGTAGGAGGCGATCCACACCGGACGAGTTCGTAGTGGGCGTCAGGGAAAGCCATCGTGGCCGCCGAGTTCGCCAGGTGCCTGTACCTGGGGTAGCTGACATCCAGCCCGCTCGGGGCCCCAGGAGCCTCTCGAACCGCTCCACCTGCTTGCGGGTGAAGGGATGGTCGGGCGTGTCGGCAACGGCCAGGTGGCTCTATGACCCCCTCGACCTCCACACCCGGCAACGACCTGAGGACGGCGACGGCAGAGGGACATCCTCGGGTTGAAGCCCGACCCTGTGCATCCCGGTGTCGAGCTTCACGTGCACGGCGATCCGCTCGCCGCGCTGGCGGCGGCCTCGGAGAGCGCTCGGGGAACTCAACGGTGTAGGAGACGCTCGGCGTGAGACCCAGGTCGACCAACGTCCCTGCGGCCTCCGGCGGCGGCTCGGTGAACAGGTGGATCGGCGCCGTTATCCCGCCCTCGCGCAGATGGATCGCCTCCGCCGCCCGGGCGACCCCCAGCCTCGTGGCGCCACCCTGCAGCATCGCTCCTGGCCGAGGCCGGGTTCCCGTGGCCGTAGGCGTAGCCCTTGGCGACCCCCATGATCTCGGCCCCGGCTGCCTTCTCGTCGAGAACCCTGATGTTGTGCCTGATCGCGGCGAGATCGACCTCGGCCCAGATGGAACGCCCGCGCTCGGTGATCTCGGCCTTGGTGAACCCGCTCATGGACGCACCGGCGTCGCGGCACCGCCGGATGCGCGAGCGGAGCGCCTCCGCGCCGTCCCAGGCGACGACCCCTTCGGGTCCCTCAAGCTCACCAGCTATCGATCCGGCCATCCCATGAGCGTACGCACCAGCCACGGCCGCATCTTCCGGGCCGGCCCCGGCCGCCAGGCGAGCCGCTATCGCCGCCGCCGGTCAGGACATCCCCGTGCCGGCGGTGGCCAGCTCGGGCGCCCGCGGGGATGACGGCGCGCTCGCCTCCCGCCGCGGCCACCACCGTTCGCGCTGACCCTTCAGCAGGACGACGCACGATGGCCACCGGGCCGTCGTCGAGAGCAGAGCCCAGCCGGTCGTCCACCACCTCCTGCGTCTGTCTGCCGAGCAACCGGGCGAGCTCTGCCGGGTGAGGGGTGAGCACCGTGGGCGCCTCGCTTCGGCGAGCGCCGGTTCGTCCTTCCAAGGCGTTCAGCCCATCGGCGTCGAGGACGAGCGGTAGCGAGATCTCCTCAGCGCACGCTCGACGAGCTGGGACAGAGCCGGGCCCCGCGAGGCCAGGCCCAGAGGCGATGGCCGTCGCCTTGTCGATCGCCGGCGAGGCTGTCGAGAGCATCCGGACCGATCACCCGCCCTCGCCGATCTCCACCACCAGCAATTCAGGAGAAGCGGCGACAGCGGCGCTTCACCTCCGGCACGGAGCCCAGCGTCACGTACCCGGCCCCCATCCGCAGCGCCCCGCGTGCGGTCAGCAGCACCGGCCCCGCATCGCATCGGATCCGGCCACTACCACCACCGCTCCAGAGCTCATCTTGTGCGCCCCCGGGGGCCGGGGCCGGCAGGAGCCGCCACGTCCTCCGCCCCCACCGCCATCACGGCCGGCCCCTCGTCCGCCGTCGCGCCGAGGGGTATGCCGACGTCGACCACCTCGACCGAGCCCGAGTGGTCCGAGCCGGGAGGCAGGGCCGTGCCGATCTTCTGGGCGCCGATGGCCACCGTCACAGCGGCCCTTACCGCAACCCCTTGCACCCTCCCACTCGCACCGTCGACGCCGGAGGGGATATCCGCCGACACGACTTTCCGGTGGCCGTTCAGCCTTGCGATCACATCCGCGGCGTCATCCCGTGGACTGCCCTTGAAGCCGGTGCCGAAGATCGCGTCGACGACAACGTCGGCATGTTCGAGGCCGGCGGCCAAGCACTCGAGCCGCCCGGCCCACACCGGCCCCCCGCATGCGAGTTAGATGGATCGCAGCCGCGCCGGGGCGTCCTGCGGGTCGAAGAGAGTGAGACAAGTGACACCGAGCCCCTCGCTCGCGAGCACCCGTCGCAACGAACCCATCGCCCCCGTTGTTCCCCGGCCCGCATAGGACCAGAGCCGTTTCCCGTATCGGCCTCCCACGGCGGCCGAGCGAGCTATCGCTCTGCCGGCCCGGTCCATCAGCACCTCTGCCGGCGTTCCCGAAGAGATGGCACGCTTGTCGGCCCGCGCCATCTCCTCGGGTGACACCAGACGCTGCATCGCTACTCGACTGTCACGCTCTTGGCGAGTTCCGCGGCTTGTCGGGGAGAGCCCGCTCCTTGGCTATGTAGTACGCCAACAACTGAAGCGGGACCGTGTCGAGGATCGGCGTGAGAAGAGGCTTCGTCGCGGCACTTCGAACAGGTCGTCGGCAAGCAACCGCGCCGTTCGTCGCCTTGCGGAGCCACGAGGATCGTCGACGCACCCCGGGCCCGCCTCCTCGACGTTCGCGAGCATCTTCTCGTACAGCCTCGAACCGGTGAGGATCGCGACGACAGGGACTCCCCGGCTGCAGCGGCGCGATGGCGCCATGCTTCAGCTCCCCCGCCGCGTAGCCCTCCGCGTGGATGTACATCCTTCAGCTTGAGCGCTCCTTCGAGAGCAACCGGTTCCGACACCTCGCCCGATGAATATGAAGTCACGAGCGTCGGCGTAACGCTTCGCCGCCAACGATGTCGTCCTCTGCCTCCAGCACCTTCTCGATGTGATCCGGAAGGAGCGCCATCGCGGCCACCGTCTCGTTCACCTTCTCGGCAGACATCGCCCCCGCTCCCTGCGCGAGGAAGAAGCCCAACAGGCTCAGCGCAACGAGCTGAGCGAGAATGTCTTCGTGGCAGCAACCCCGATCTCGAGGCCGGCGTGGGTGAAGAGCACCGCGTCGGCGTCCGCGTGATCGACGAGCCGACGACGTTCGTCACGGCAACGACCTTCGCGCCCATCTGCTTCGCGAACCGCACCGCCGCCAGCGTCCTGCTGTCTCGCCCGACTGCGTGATGCCGATGACCAGGCCCCTGTGGTCGGGACCAGGTCGCGGTATCGGAACTCGGAGGCGAGATCCAGCTCGACCGGGATACGGGTCAGGCCATCGATGTCGCGTGTTCGCCGCCCATCCTGCGTTCCACGACGTTCCACACGCCACGATCACCACCTTGTCGATGCGCTCAACTCATCGGTCGTCAGATGGATGTCGTCGAGGACGATGCGTCCGTCGGCGTCGGTCCTTCCACGCATCGTGTTCCGAACCGCTTCCGGCTGCTCGTGGATCTCCTTCAGCATGAAGTCCTCGGCCGCCCTTCTCGGCTGCGTCGGGTCCCAGCTGACGTGCACCGACTTGGCCTCCTGCTCGTTGCCCGTCGAAGTCGTAGACGCCACAGCCCCCGCCGCGCCACCTCGGCAACCTGACGGTTCTCGAGAGGGATGACATCCCTCGTGTGTCCGAGGAGCGCCGGGATGTCGGAGCCGACCAGTCCCGCCTCGGCGGATGACCCCACGATGATGGGCGCCTCCAAACGAGCCGTCACGATCACGTCCGGCTCATCGGCGTGGATGCAGACGAGCGCGTAGGCACCTTCAAGCCGACGCACGGCCGCTCTAACCGCATCGGCCAACGAGCCTCCCTGGGACTCCAGGATCGACTCGATCAAGTGGGCCGCTACCTCCGTGTCGGTCTCCGAGACGAACGTGTGACCGGCGCCTACCAGCTCCGCCCGCAGCACGTCGTGGTTCTCGATGATCCCGTTGTGAACGATGGCGAGCCTCCCGCTGCAATCCCGGTGAGGATGAGCGTTGCCATCAGTCGGTGCTCCGTGGGTCGCCCAGCGGGTATGGCCGATGCCCAGCGAGCCCTGGAGCCTCACCCCATCCAGCTGCGACTCCAGCTCCGACAGGCGCCCCGCTTTGCGGACGACGGCCAAGCCCCCGTCGTCCAGGACCGCGATCCCGGAGGAGTCGTAACCCCGATACTCCAGTCTCTCCATACCTTCGAGCAACACGGGCAGGGCCTCACCCGCGCCGACATAACCAACGATCCCGCACATAGATATGCATCCTCCTCTCGCTCGCGCGCACGCGAGGACACGGCGCGCACCGAAGCGCTCGATCTGAAAGAGGAGCCACATCGATGCCGGTTTGTGACCCGGGATCGCTCCCGGGGTTTGTCGGCACCGTCACGACCGTGAGCCGGCCGAGGGTCACCCGCCGAGTCGACCGGTAAACACCGGTCTTCCGAGATCCCCTACCTCGTCGACTCCCCTCCTCCTAGTGGGGAGCCCTGGCGCTAGATCCGTACTTGAGAGCTGCTTCCTCTTGCCACCAGGATAGCGGGAGCCCCCGCCTTGCGCTAGGACAGGTGCTGCTCGACCGAGGCCGCGAGGCTGTCGGCGATCGACCTGGCCCGACCGGGGTCGACGGCCTCGACCATCACCCGGACCAGGGGCTCCGTTCCGGAAGCCCGAAGAAGGACGCGGCCCTCGTCGCCGAGTGACTCCTCGGCCTCCTTCACTTCCTGCCAGACCTCCTCGGACCCGTCGAGAGCTTCCTTAGCCCCCACCGTCACGTTGAGGAGCACCTGTGGGACCCGCTCGAACACATCTGCGAGCTTCGACATCGGCTCCGACGATGCCGCCAAAGCCGCCGCTAGCTGCAGCCCGGTGAGCACACCGTCCCCCGTCGAGGAGTGCTCCGAGAAGATGATGTGGCCCGACTGCTCTCCACCGAGGATCGCACCGACCTGGGCCATCGCCTCCGCGACGTGCCGGTCCCCGACCGGGGCGGCGATCATCGATATCCCCTTCGCAGCGATGGCGCGCTTGAAGCCGAGGTTCGTCATGACCGTCGCCACCACCACGTCGTTCTTCAGCATCCCTGCCTCGTGAAGCCGAAGAGCGCACAGGGCGAGGATCTGGTCGCCGTCGATCACCTCGCCGTTCTCGTCGCAGGCGAGCACCCGGTCGGCATCTCCATCGAACGCGAGCCCGAGGTGCGCTCCCTCCTGCCTCACCCTGGCCGCCAAGCCGGCGAGCGAGGTGGAACCGCAGTCGACGTTGATCCTGGCCCCCTCGGGGGCGTCGTTCATCGCGATGACATCCGCGCCGGCCCCCTTGAAAGCGCGGGGCCCGATGTCCCAGGCGGCGCCGTAAGCGCAGTCCAGCACGACCTTCAGGCCCTCGAGTGACGAGGGGACGGAGGCGATGAGGTGCTCGAGATAGCGCTCCGCCCCTTGCGGGTCGAAGACCGCTGCACCCACCCCGGCTCCCGTGGGGAGGTCCGTCGGAGGGTCGGCGAGCATCGCCTCGATCCCGGCCTCGAGCTCGGCGGGGACCTTTCCCCCGAGGGAGGAGAAGAACTTGATGCCGTTGTCCGGGACCGGATTGTGTGACGCGGAGATGACGGCCCCACCCGCGGCCCCTATCTCCCTCGTCAGAAGGGCGACCGCCGGCGTCGGAACGATGCCGAGGATCCTCACGTTCGCCCCGGACGAGCACAGACCGGCGATGAGCGCCCCCTCCAGCATGGGGCCGGAGAGCCTGGTGTCCCGCCCCACGACGATCTCGCCCCCTCCCGGCGCGAGCAGAGTTCCGGCGGCTCGGCCGACGGCCAGCACCAGGTCGGGCGTGAGGTCGGCGTTCGCCACGCCGCGCATGCCGTCGGTACCGAAGAGTCGCGTCATCGGCACATCTTCCATGATGCCGGGGGCCCGCGTGGCGGGAAGGGATGTGTCCGCGGGAGGTGCGATGGGTAGCAGAACCCCATGAAGCTCTACGCTGAGTCTCCCGGCTACAGAGGGGGCCAGGTCCTGCGGGACTTCGCCGTGGCAGCCTGGATCTTCGTGTGGGTCCGCATCGGGGTCTGGATGCACGAGCTGGTAGGGCGCTTGGCCGCCCCGGGCCGGACGATCGAGGGGGCCGGGACCGAGCTCGCCGGCAACTTCGCCTCGATCAGCAGGGATGTGGCGGGGATACCCGTCGTGGGCGGGGCCCTCCAGGCCCCCTTCGACGCCGCGGCTCGAGCGAGCCAGGTGCTCCGGGACGCGGGGGCCGAGCAACAAGAGGTGGTCGAGACGTTCGCCGTTTGGCTCGGCGCGCTGCTGGCGATCATCCCGATCCTCTACGTGTTGATGCGCTACCTTCCGGCCCGGTGGCGCTGGATCAGGGACGCGAACGCCGCCAGCCGGCTCCGGATCGACGCCGACGACCTCCAGCTGTTCGCGCTGAGGGCGGTCGTGAACCGTCCGCTCTACGAGCTGAGGAGGGTGACACCCGACCCCGCCGGCGCCCTCGCCGCCGGGGATTACGAGGCGCTCGCGTCCCTCGAGCTGAAGGCGCTGGGGCTCGGCACGCGCGGCGCATAGGTTCCCGAGGCCGGGACCCACGCGGTACTCGTAGCATGCCGTTATGGCCACCACCAACACGCTGCAGAGCAGCGCGTTCCTCGCGACTTGCCGGGGCGAGCCCGCCTCACACACCCCCGTCTGGTTCATGCGCCAGGCGGGGCGGAGCATGCCCGAGTACAGGGAGCTGAGAGCGAAGCACTCGATGCTCGAGATGTGCCGGACCCCGGACCTCGCCGTGGAGGTAACCCTGCAACCGGTGAGAC
>JAUJNU010000039.1 GCA_030448085.1 Actinomycetota bacterium
ATCCTCAGCACAGGATCAAGCTGCGGGTCATCGCCGAGCTCGCCTGGCACGCGGTCTTCGCGCAGCAGCTGTTCCGCCGGCTCGAGCTCGAGGAGCAGGAGGGTTTCGAGCCCGACTTCGTCGTGCTCTCGGCCCCCAACTTCGAGGCGGTTCCCGAACGTGACGGCACCAATTCCGAGGCTTTCATCGGGCTTGACTTCGAGCGTAAGCAGGTCCTCATCTGCGGGACCCATTACGCCGGCGAGATGAAGAAGTCGCTCTTCACGGCGGGTAACTACCTGTTCCCGCAGGAGGGCGTGCTGTCGATGCATTGCTCCGCGAACGTGGGCGCGAGCGAGGACGTGTCGCTGTTCTTCGGTCTCTCCGGCACGGGCAAGACCACCTTGTCGGCGGATCCGGACCGCAGGCTCATCGGCGACGACGAGCACGGCTGGTCCAACAATGGGGTCTTCAACTTCGAGGGCGGCTGCTACGCCAAGTGCATCAATCTGTCGCGCCAGAACGAACCTCAGATCTGGAACGCGATCCGCTTCGGCTCTGTCGTGGAGAACGTCGCCGTCGACCCTCTCGACCGGACGGTCGATTACTCCGACGCCTCCCTCACCGAGAACACTAGGGTCGCGTACCCGCTCGAGTACATCCCGGGTTTCATCCCGGAGGGGCGAGCCGGTCACGCGGAGACGATCGTGTTCCTTACGGCCGATGCGTTCGGTGTCTTGCCTCCGATCTCGAAGCTGTCCCCAGAGGGGGCGATGTACCACTTCCTCTCGGGCGTCACGGCTAAGCTCGCCGGTACCGAGGCGGGGATGGGTAGCGAGCCCCAGGCGACTTTCTCGACCTGCTTCGGCTCGCCCTTCCTGCCCCTGCCGGCTTTCACCTACGCGAGGATGCTCGGCGAGAGGATCGAAGAGCACGGGGCGAGCGTCTATCTCGTGAACACCGGCTGGACCGGCGGCCCCTACGGGGTCGGCACGCGGATGAGCCTGCCGCACACGCGGGCGATGGTGAAGGCGGCGACATCTGGCGTCCTGAGGGACGTCGTGACGAAGCGTCACCCGATCTTCAACGTGGAGGTCCCCGTCACCTGCCCCGGCGTTCCGGACGAGGTTCTCGACCCGCAGTCGACGTGGCCGGACCAGGGCGAGTACGAGACCCAGGCGCGCGAGTTGGCCAAGATGTTCGTAGACAACTTCGCCGCAAAGTTTGAATCGTCGGTGCCCGCCGCCGTCACCCAGGCTGGTCCTACTGTCGACTGACGACTCACCGGTAGCGACCGAGGGGGAGCTCGGACTCATCGAGCGGATCTCCTCGAGGATCGGAAGCGCACCTGCGGGAGAGGTGTGGGCCGGTGATGATGCCGCGGTGGTGCGCGGACCGGAGACGCTGCTCATCACGACCGACATGCTCGTCGAGGACGTGGACTTCCGTCTCCCCTCTTGCCGGGGCGAGGACATCGGGTGGAAGGCGCTGGCGGTGAACGTCTCGGACATCGCTGCGATGGGTGGACGACCGCTCCACGCGGTGACAGCGCTGGGGCTCGGCCCCCGCACCCCGCGCGAGCTCGTGGACGGGGTGCTCGCCGGGCTGATGCTCGCGGCCGAGGAGTGGGACGTCTCTCTCGTGGGCGGCGACATCAGCAGCGCGCCGGCACTCACGCTCTCGATCGCCGTTACCGGCGCCCCGTCGGCCTCCGGTCCCGTTCTCCGCTCCGGAGCCCGCCCCGGCGATCTCCTCGGCGTCACGGGGGCTCTCGGGGGGGCGGGGGCCGGTTTGTGGCTGAGCGAGCACCCTCAGCCGGGTCTGCCGGACGGGACCCGGGAGCGTCTGCTGGCGCGCCAGTTCCGGCCCAGGGCGCGGGTGCCCGCGGGGCAGGCCCTAGCCGCGGCCGGTGCCGGCGCGATGATCGACATCTCGGACGGGCTCCTGATGGACCTGGAGCGGGTTCTCGACGCGAGCGGTTGCGGGTGCGAGGTAGAGGAGACCACGATCCCGGTAGATGACTCGGCGCTCGAGCTGGGGCGGCATGAGCCCGAGGCGCCAGACCCCTTACGACTTGCGCTCACCGGGGGCGAGGACTTCGAGCTCCTGTTCGCGATCGCGGAAGAGGGATGGAAGGTGGCCTCCTCTGCGTTGGAAACCCAGGGAACGGCGGGGACGATCATCGGCCGCGTCACCGAGGAGGGCCGCTTGATCGGGGGGCGGGCCTTGGAGGAGAGAGAGGAGCGGGGTTGGGACCATCTGAGAGACCGGTGAACGCTTTGCCGATCGCCCTCACCATCGCGGGGTCCGACTCGGGTGGGGGGGCCGGGATCCAGGGTGACCTCAAGACGTTCTTCGCCCTTCGCTGCCACGGCACCAGCGCCCTTACGGCCCTAACGGCTCAGAACACCCAGGGGGTGACCGGCATCCACGAGATCCCGCCTGCGTTCGTGACCGAGCAGATCGATGCCGTGGCGGTGGACATGGGGATCGACGCCGCGAAGACCGGGATGCTCGCCTCGGCCCCCATCGTCGAGGCCGTGGCCGAGTCCGTTGCGAGGCACGGGATCAAGCTCGTCGTCGACCCCGTGTTCGTCTCCAAGCACCGGGCGATGCTCCTCGCCGAGGATGCGGTCGAGGCACTGAGGAAGACCCTTTTCCCACTGGCCGAGGTCATCACCCCCAACCTCTACGAGGCGGGAGCGCTTGCGGGCTTCAATGTGGAGACGAGGGACCACATGAGGAAGGCGGCCGAGACGCTGTTCTCGTACGGCCCGAGGGCCGTCCTGGTGAAGGGAGGGCATCTCGCGGGGGGCCAGCGCTGTCGACATCCTGTTCGACGGGGAGGGGTTCCACCGAGGTCGCCGGCCCCCGGTTCGAGACCGAGGACACGCATGGCACCGGCTGCGCCCTGTCGGCGGCGATAACCGCTTACCCGGCGCGGCCAGGACCCGCCCGAGGCGATCTCGGGTGCGAAGCGGTTCGTGTCCGGAGCGATAGAGAAGAGCCTTCGGATCGGCAGGGGCTACGGCCCCGTCAACCCGGGGTGGGGACTCGACCTCGGCTAGGAACCGACCCTGCGCTTGGCGATCCACCCGATCACGAGCAGCCCGGCGAGCGCGGCGGCACCGATAGCGAGCTTCTTTCCTGCCTCACCAGCCTCTACCTTGGCGCGGTCGACGAGCAGGTCGACCTTGCGGGCGAGGTCCTCTCTCGTCTGCTCTATCTCGTTCAGCGTTTGTTGAGGGTTTTCGCCCACTCGACGTCCTCCTTGATGGACTTCTTCGTTAGATCGGCCTTGATCGGGGTCGAGATCATCTTCTTGCCGATGAGGGCGCCGATGAGCCCGACGAGCACCAATACCCCCACCGTAGCGAGGTCGGCGAGCCACAGGCTCATGATGTTCGCGAACCCGTCCCTCACCGCCAGGAGCAGGAAGATGAGGACGAACAGCCCCAGGAAAGCAACGACCCCGAACAGGGCCGCCCCCTTGGCTTTTTTCCACGGACGAGCTGAGCCCTGCTTGGCGAGCTCGACCTCCTTGCGGACGAGGGTCGACAGGTCCTCGGTCACCTCTTTGAGGAGGCGGCCGGCGGATTTCTCCTCTCCGGTCCCTCCTTGGTAGAGATCCTCCGTGCGTGGCCTCGTGTCCACCATCCCAGCCTCCTTTAAGCCTGCGGGTGCAGCTTCTGCCTCGTTAGTCGTCTCGCCTCAGCACGTCGTTCACCTGCGCCGACATCAGTGTGACCCGAGCCAGAAGGAAGCAGGCTACGAGAAGAGCGGCCGAGATGGCGAATACGCCGAAAGTGGCCTCCCCCTGCTCCCGCGTTCCAGGTAGAACGACCCGAGCTCTTTCAGGAGCTCGAACGCTATCGCGGCTATCACCGCTCCGGGCAAGACCTCGCGCCACGCCAGTTTCAGGGACGGGAGGAACTTGAAGGCGCTGGCGAAAAGGAGGACGCCAACGATGAATCCCACGGCGTGGCCCAGCACCGTTGCGAGGATGCCGGCGAACGTGATGCCCCCGCTCGTGATGCAGGAACGGGCGTTGTCGTTGCCGTAGGCGACGCTGACGCATTCACCGTCCACCTGGTCCAGGCGGTACCCGTTTCCGAACCTCTCGCCCTCGGTCACGTTGTACTCGACGCCCCCGACCTGGATGATGGCGCGCCCCGGCATCTGCTCGGTCTCGGTCAGGACCACGCGGACCTCCTTGCCGGAGACGGTCTGCTCCGGCGCGAGAAGGTTCGTGGCGAACCCCGTGATCGTCCCGAGGATGATCGAGACGACCGCCGCCGCGCCGAAGATGACGAGGAACTTGAGCGAGCGGAACCTCTTCACGAACCAGTTGGGTTCTTCGGTGACGCCGTAGAAACGGTTTAGCGCGTGGCCGAGCGCCACGATCGCACCGGTGCCGGAGTAGAGCGCCATCGCGAACCCAGTCAGCGCCAGCGAGCCTCTCGTTTCTTGGAGCTTGGCCAGGCCATCGGGCGTCAAGACGTCCCTCAGGAGGGGCACCGAGCTCAGGCCGGCATTGAGGATCCTCGCCGTCAGCTCTTCGTTGCCGGCGGTCAGGTAGCCCGTGAACGCGGCCGCGAACAGCAGGATCGGGAAGAGCGAGAAGAACATGTAGTAGGTGAGGGCCGCGGCGTAGGACCCGCCGTCGTGCTCGGAGAACGCCTTGAAGGTCTGGAACGTGATGTCGACCCACCCGAATCGGACGCGCGCCTTCTCGAGCTGGAGCTTGCCCTTGGCGATGACCTTCTCGAGAGGGTTCATCTATCGGCCGGGCCCGCGTTCGGAAGGGGGCCGGGGCTCACCTAGTGGAGGAGGAAGCTCAGACAGCTTTTTTGATGCGGTTCGCCTTGAGGCACTTCGTGCAGACGTTGGTGCGCTTGGGCACCCCGTTCACGAGGATCCGCATCTTCTGGACGTTCGGGTTCCACCGCCGACGGGACCGCCGGTGCGAGTGAGAGATTTTGTTCCCGAAGCCGGGGGTCTTTCCACAGATCTCGCATACAGAAGACATAAGACGAGGACTTTACCAAAGCGAACGCCCTAGCGGCCGACCGACGCGGGTATCCGCTTTGGTGTCTCTGGCCGGGGCTAGGCTCGGGAGCATGGCAGACATCGTCGCGGCCCCCCCGAGAGGGCTCGAGCTATATGCCCCGAGGAGGTTGCAGAAGCGTCTCACGCTGACCGGCAAACGGGGCGAGGCGCTCGCGAAGCTGGGGGTCGAGACGGTCCAGGACCTGATCCAGCACTACCCCCGTTACCACGTGGACCGAACGAACCTCAGGACGATCCGGGAGCTCGCCCGCGTGGCCGCGGCCGAGGGCAAGGGGGCCGAGGTGCAGGTCCTCGCCAAGGTGACGAAGATGGGGCGGCCGTTCCGGACCAGATCCGGCAAACGCATGATCAAGGGCGAGATCAAGGACGAGTCCGGCAAGATCGACGTCACCTGGTTCAACCAGGACTGGGTGACCCAGGCCCTCACCCCCGGCACCGAGGCGTTCTTCTACGGCAAGCTGGGCCGCTTCGGGGGGAAGCTCCAGATGAGCGCCCCCCGCTTCGAGCGCGTCAAGACCGGCAAGGAGCCCTTCAACGTCGGGCGCATCATCCCGATCTACCCGGCGACCGCGGACCTGTCGACGGACCAGCTGCGCAAGCTGATGTGGGAGACATTCAAGGACATCGGCCAGGTTCTCGACCCGGTGCCGTACGAGCTCACGCGGTCCCTCGGGCTCATGGGGCGCGGGGATGCGCTCCGGCTGTATCACTTCCCCGACGAGCGGGACGACGTGATGCAAGCCCGCCGCCGCCTCGTGTTCGACGAGGTCTTCACCCTCCAGCTTGGCCTCGTCTACCGCAAGATGAAGCTCGAGCGGACCGTGCAGGGGCTCTCCCACAAGCTCCCGGAGCAGGGGTCCTTGGCGGAAACGTTCACGATGGGCCTGCCCTTCGAGCTGGCCGGCGCGCAGCGAAAGGCCTGCGCGGAGGTCACCCGGGACATGTCACGCCCGTACCCGATGCACCGCCTCGTCGAGGGCGAGGTCGGCTCGGGCAAGACCGTGGTCGCCGTGTACGCCTGCCTCGTGGCGGTGGAGGGCGGACACCAGGCGGCCTTCATGGCTCCGACGGAGGTCCTGGCCGAGCAGCATCACCTCACCGTCAACGAGTTACTGGACCGCTCCTTCGGGACCGAGGAGGCGAGGAACCTCTTCGCGACGGTTTCGCGCCGGCCGGTGGTGCGGCTCCTCACCGGTTCCACGGCCGCCGCCGACCGGATGCAGATATTGGGCGAGGTCGCCGCCGGCGAGGTGGACATCCTCATCGGGACGCATGCCCTGATCCAGGACGCCGTCGAGTTCCGCAGCCTCGGGGTGGCCGTCGTCGACGAGCAACACCGGTTCGGGGTGCACCAGCGCGCAAGAGGCTGCGCGAGAAGGGGGTGACGGGGAGCCCGACATCCTCGTCATGACGGCGACGCCGATCCCTCGCACGCTCGCCGTGACGATCTACGGTGACCTCGACGTTTCGATCCTCGACGAGCTGCCGCGGGGGCGGTTACCGATCAGGACCCGATTGCTGCAGGGGATGGAGTCGCGATCAGGCCTACGACCTGATCAGGCAGGAGGTGGCCTCGGGCCGCAGGCGTTCATCGTCTGCGCGCTGCAGGGACGAGTCCGACAAGAGCGAGCTGCGCAGCGCCAAGACCGAGTCGAAGAGGCTGGCCACGGATGTCTTCCCCGATCTCACCGTTGGCCTCGTCCACGGAGACATGAAGGCCGCCGACAAGGAGAAGGCGATGAGCGACTTCCGCGCGGCGTGACTGAAGTTCTGGTAGCGACCACGGTGGTCGAGGTGGGGGTGGACGTCCCGAACGCGACCGCGATGGTGATCGAGGACGCCGATCGATTCGGGCTGGCCCAGCTGCACCAGCTCCGGGGACGCATCGGCCGCGGTGGCCACGAGTCGCACTGCCTGCTGATCACCGACCTGGACCTCGGACGAGCCGACGAGGACCCCGCTATCGGAGCGGCTTCGAACGCCTCCGGGCCGTCGAGGCGACCGGCGACGGTTTCAAGCTGGCGCTGGTGGATCTCCGCCAGAGAGGCGAGGGGCAGCTTTTCGGCGCCCGTCAATCCGGGATGCCTCAGCTGAAGATGACCCGTGTGCTCGAGCATGCGGCGGAGGTCCAGGCGGCTCGGGACCTCGCCGTCGGGATCCTCGAGGAGGACCCCGAGCTGCGCGCCTACCAGCACCGGGAGCTCGAAAAGGGAGATGAGGGCCCGTTTCCCGGAGGACGCTCTCGATGTCGTTCAATCGGGCTGATGCGGGCGGTCACGGGGGCCGAGTAGGGACGAATGGCCCCAACCCCGTAGTAAGCGGTCCTGTGATTGGTTAGTTGAACGTATGAGAGTGATCGCCGGCACCGCCAAGGGTGTGAGGCTCAAGGCCCCGACGAGCGGGACCCGGCCCATGACCGACCGGATCAAGGAAGCCATCTTCTCATCGCTGGGTGAGATCTCGGGGATCAACGTCCTCGACCTCTATGCCGGCTCGGGCCAGCTGGGACTGGGCTCTCTCCCGGGGGGCCAAACGGGCGATCTTCGTGGAGAACGCACGTGAGGCCATCCTCAAGCTCGAGGCGAACGTTGAGGCGACCGGGCTGGAAGAAGCGTGCGAGGTCGTGTGGGCCGACGTCCAGGCGACTCTCGATCGGGGACCGGGCGACGACCGCGTCGATCTCGTGTTCCTCGACCCTCCTTACAACGTGCAGGCGATGAGGGTGCGCGGCGACCTTGAGCTCCTCGTGACGAACGGGTTCCTTTCGGACGAGGGCAAGGTCGTCGTCCACAGGCCCGCCAAAGAGACCCCGATCGCCCCCCTCGGGCTGCAGCTCGTGTGGGACCGCGACTACGGTCAGTCCCGCATCCTCGTCTTCTCCCACGAGCCGGAAGAAGAAGAGGGATAGCCGTGCATCTCGCTGCCTGTCCGGGGTCCTTCGATCCCCCCACGAACGGGCACATCGATGTCATCGAGAGAGCGACCCGGCTGTTCGACGGCGTCGTCGTAGCCGTGATAGCGAACCCTTCGAAGTCCCCCCTCTTCTCGCTCGAGGAGCGCAAGGACCTGCTGGCGGATGCTCTCGTGCACGTGGAGAACGTGCGGATCGAGTCGTTCTCGGGCCTTCTCGTCGACTTCGCGAAGGGGCACGAGCTGTCGGTCGTCGTGAAGGGGCTCCGAGCGGTCTCCGACTTCGAATACGAGCTTCAGATGGCTCAGATGAACGCGGCGCTCTCGCCGGGCCTCGACACGGTCTTCGTCACGGCGACGCCCTCGTGGGCGTTCCTTTCCTCGAGCCTGGTGAAGCAAGTGGCGAGATACGGAGGCAACGTCGAGGGCCTGGTCCCCCGCAACGTCCACAAAGCTCTGCAAGAACGCTTCGCCCAGTCCTAGCCTGAACGGGGGCCGGCCGCGGCCCCGGGTCCGGGATTTTTTCGCGGGGTGGGAGGGCGGCCAGTCCTCTGGTGAAGACCTGTCGTTTATGGTCGAAGACGCGGCGGCAGAGCTGCCCCCGGGACGAATGAAAGGTTGAGCATGGACCTCATCGAGCGCATAGACGAGCTTCAGGTGCTCGTGGAGGAAGCCAAGTCAGTACCTCTTTCGAGCAGCGCGGTTCTGAACCGGGAAGAGATGCTGGACCTGTTGGCTCAGTTGAAGGAAGAGGTGCCCGAGGAGATCCGCCAGGCCCGGTGGATGTCCCGCGACCGTGAAGAGCTCGCCGCACGGGCCCGCAAGGAGGCCGAGCGCATCATCCAGGAGGCCCGAGAGCAGCGGGACCGGCTCCTTACCCGTACCGAGATCGTGCAGGCCGCCCAGCGAGAGGCGGACAGGCTGATCGAGGAGGCCAAGGACAAGGGGGCAAAGATCCGCCTGGAGGCCGAGGACTACGTGGATCAGAAGCTCGCCGGGTTCGAGATCCTCCTCAACAAGACCCTCGCGACCGTGAGCCGGGGACGCCAGCAGCTCCAGGGCGATCTGCCGGCCGTGACCGTGGCTCCCGAGGCGGCTCCGTCGACGGGCCCGTTCAACGCAGAGGCGCTGCACCAGTCCGCTTCCTAGGCGAGGACCGCCCCCGAAAATGGGGCCTGACCTGGGAAAACACCGCTTTCTGCTATTATGTCGGCCGGCGCGCGGCGCTATCCGGCGCCGGGCCCCCGCGGACAGCCGCCTCCGCAGAGCATCCAGAACGAGGAGAACGTGCAGGATTTCATCGTGCCGGTGGCCGAGATACTTGGCCGCCCCGGCGAGTACCGAGACATCAAGATCAGCAAGCCCCTGCCCGAGGTGGGCACCGCCCTCACGCGACTTCAGGAGGAGAGGCCCCTTCAGGGGGAGCTGAGGACGGAGAGCGTCGTCGAGGGGATCCTCGTCACGGGGAAGGTCGAAGGCTCGGCCGAGCTCACCTGCGCTCGCTGCCTCAAGGCCTTCGAAGGTCCCATCTCGGTCGACCTGTGTGAGCTGTACGCCGGGCCGGGCCACGAGATGCCACCCGAGGAGGATGCTTACAGGGTCGAGGGGCTGCAGATCGACCTCGAGCCCATGCTGCGGGATGCGATAGCGCTCGACCTCCCGCTGAACCCGATCTGCAGTCGGGATTGCAAGGGCATGTGCGCACATTGCGGCCAGGACCTGAACCTCGGGCCCTGTGCCTGTACCGAAGAAGATGTCGATCCCCGATGGGCCGCTCTGGCTGCTATTCGGGACCAGCTAGAGGCTTAGGAGGAATCGATGGCCGTACCGAAGCGAAGGAAGTCGCGTTCGAAGGCTCGTATGAGGAGGGCGCACTGGAAGGTGTCGGCCCCCACTTACTCTTCCTGCCCCCAGTGCAGGGAGCCCAAGTTGCCCCACCGCGTCTGTGCCCACTGTGGCCATTACGCGGGCCGTCAAGCAGTAGAGACGGAGTAGAGCGACGTCCGCACTAGAGGCTCTTGGGGTCCCTTCAGAAGGAGGGGACATATATGACATCGCTCTCACGCATCGTTCCCACGCGGTCGAGCAGAGCCCGGCCCCGCCTCACAACGAGCGCCTCGAGTTCCTCGGCGACGCCGTCCTCGAGGCCGAGGTGACCGCCCTCATCTATAGCGATTATCCCGAGCTCAGCGAGGGCGAGATGGCCCGCGTGCGGGCCTCCGTGGTGAACACCGACTCCTTGGCCGAGATCGCCCGCAACGTGGGCCTCGGCGAGGTGCTGAGGCTGGGCAAGGGCGAGGAGGCCTCCGGGGGCGGGCCAAGCCCCTCTATCCTGGCGGACACGCTCGAGGCGGTCATCGGAGCGGTTTACGTAGGCCGGGGGATCCGAGGCCGTGCGCGCCGTGCTCGTGCCGATCTTCGGGCCCCGCATGCAGGAGGCGCTCGACACCGGCGAGCGGTACGACGCCAAGACCGCACTGCAGGAGGTAGTCGTTCGGGCCACCGGCAGCGCTCCTCTCTACAGGGTCTCTTCCTCGGGCCCCGACCACGACAAGAGGTTCGACGCGCACGTCTTCGTCGAGGGGGAGCTATTCGGAACCGGGAACGGCAGGAGCAAGAAGCAAGCTGAGTACGGTGCCGCCAGAGCGGCCCTCGGCCGCTTCGCGGCGGCCGGGGAAGTCAGTCAACAGTCGGAGGAAAGGGGGCCCGATGCCAGAGCTTCCTGAGATCGAGGTGATCCGTCGGGATCTGGAGAAGGAAGTGGTCGGCCGCAGGTTCAAGGAGGCGGAGATCCGGCCGGGGACGAACGCGATGAAGGTGGTCCGCCGCCACGGGCGCCGTAAGGAGCTTCAGGAGCTGCTCGACGGCGCCAAGGTCGAGAGCGTCGACAGGCTCGGAAAAAGGCTCCTCCTCGAGCTCGACTCGGGGAACGTCTTCGTGATCGACCTCGGGCCGGCGGGGACGCTCCTCAAGACGAGCGCCTCGGAGACCGTGGCGCCTCACACGCACCTGGTGCTCAGCTTCACGATCGGAGGCCAGCTGCGCTTCCTCGACCCCCTGAAGGAGGGCGAGGTGTTCGTGGCGCCCAAGGCAGAGCTTGCCGGCATGGAAGAGATGCGCGACTTCTCGATCGACCCACTCGAGCACCAGTTCACGTGGCAGTTCTTCTCCAACCTGTTGGATGGGAAAGAGGCGCCGCTGAAGGATCTTCTCGCCGACCCCAGATTCATGGTCGGCTTGGGCAACATCTACTCGGACGAGATCCTGTGGGCAGCGGGGGTCCGTTACGACCACATGTCGAACAAGCTGTCGTCCCAGGACGTGAGGCGCCTGTACCGCGCTCTGATGGAGACCCTGCAGGAGGCCGTGAAGGCCCGGGGGACGTCGATCGGGGAGTTCCCCTACCGGGATCTGCAGGGCGAGCCCGGGGCGTTCCAGACCGAGCTCAAGGTTTACGAGCGTGAAGGTGAGACCTGCCGCCGCTGCCGGTCCGTGATCGTGAAGGAGCCTTACAACGGCTCGTTCACGTTCCTGTGCGCTCAGTGTCAGTCGTGAAGTCTCTTATCCTTAGATGAGGCGGGCCATCATGGAGTGCCACAGGAGGATTCGAATTGGAAGATAGAACCCGCGTCCACGTCTTCGTTTCGGGGGACGTGCAGGGACTGGGTTTCGCCGAAGCGATCGCGACGAAAGCCGAAGAGCAGGGTGTCGTGGGCTGGGTGAAGAACACCAGTGACGGGCGCATAGAGGCCGTCATCGAAGGACCGCGGGATGAGGTCTACCGGGTCGTGGGTCTGTGCCGGGCCGGGCACAACGGCGCTCGCGTGGCCGGGGTCCAGGTCGACAGGGAGCCCCCCAAGAACGAGAAGAGCTTCAAGCTCAAGCGCTGAGGCCCGAGCCCGGCCCGATAGACGCGGCCGGGCCGGGTCTGACTGCTAGGTTGCTTCCATGTTCGTGAAGAGCCTGCGGCTGGCAGGTTTCAAGTCGTTCGCGAGCCCCACCATCCTCGAGTTCGAGTCCGGGGTGAACGTGATCGTGGGCCCGAACGGGTCCGGGAAGTCCAACATCGCAGACGCCCTGTCCTGGGTGCTCGGCTCCCAGGCCCCCTCCAGCTTGAGGGGGGCCTCGATGGAGGACGTCATCTTTGCGGGCTCCTCCGGGAAGAGCCGATTGCCCCAGGCAGAGGTCGAGCTGACGCTCGACAACACCTCCCGGGTGCTGCCGCTCGACCTCAACGAGGTGACGATCTCCCGCTTCACTGATCGCTCCGGCGCCTCCGAGTATCGGATCAACGGCGCCCCCTGCCGTCTGCTCGACATCGCCGAGCTGCTGTCCGACACGGGCATCGGCCGCAGTATCCATACGGTCGTGGGGCAGGGCCAGCTCGACGCGGTCCTCCAGGCCCGGCCCGAGGACCGGCGCGCCTTCATCGAAGAGGCGGCGCAGATCGGCAAGTACCGCAGGCGCAAGGACCGGGCTCTCCGAAAAATCGAGCGCGTCGATGACAACCTCAACCGCCAGCACGACTTAGACAGCGAGATCAGGAGAGCCATCGGAGCACAAAAGCGAGACGCTAAACCCAACACAAGAAAGAGCAAAAAACAGACCAAACACAAACAACTAACCATCTTCAGGACCGTCTATTCTGTCTCCTCGGAGATCCTCCACCGCCGGAGGAGGCGAACGACCCCGAGGCGGACAGGCATCTACCACAACTCCTACAGGAGGAGCTGGGCAAGCCTCGAGCCTGGCTGGACACTGTTGCGCGAGCGGCAGGCGGTGAAGGCGGCCGAGGAGGCCTCCGGCATGGCCCACAGGATGGCTCGAGCCTCCGACCGCCCGTGGCCTTGCCCACCTGGCGACCGAGAGGGCAGAGAAGATCACCGCCGCGGGCTTGCCGCCGAGACCGAGGAGGGCTGGCGAGACCAGGCCGCAGCCTGACGCCGACCGCGCCTGGTGGAGGACGAGTCACGGTCCTTGGGCGGCGCTGCGACGTCGGCCTGGTGGAGAGCGCCGAGGCCGCCGGTGCCCGGGCCGAGGCCGGCCGAGGGTCGTGCAGGATTGCGAGTCGAAGCTGGAGGCGGCATCGAGGAACAGCCGCACCGCAGCTCGCGAAGGCGCTCGTCAGGGCCGAGGGGAGAGGTTGCCGAGGCGACCCTTGCCTCCGTGAGGTCGAGGATCCAGTCGATCGTCGAGCGTCGCGAGGTCGGGGGCAGGGCCTTGTGGGCCGGTTTGGCTATCGGCAAAGCCGAGACCGAGGTGACCACTCATCGAGGCCGAGCTCGACCCGGTCACCGAAGCCGGCAGCGGCCGCCGAAGCAACTCTGGAGGAGCTGAGGGCGTATTGATTCCCTGCGGCGACAGTAGTGGGCCTCCGCGCCGGATGCCGCCGCGGCCCAGGCCCGACTGAGGCTCCGATGTGCGGATCCTCTTCTGGGACCGACCCGAGCTGCTCGACCGTCTCGACCCGCTCCAGACCGACGCCGAGGAGAGGGCGCGGGTGGCGATCCTGGGCGAGGGCGATGCCCGCAGGGTCCTCGCGGGCGCCGACGAGAAGGCAGAGGCGCAATGGACGCAGGTGGCGAAGCTGGACGAGGAGCTTCGCCGCCTCGACGCTTTGATGGCGGGGGCTGCGGAGCGCTTGGGCGGTGCTCGCAGGCGGCGCGAGAGCCGTGAGGTGGAGCTGGCCGCTCTCGACGACGAGCTATCCCGTGCAGGCGAGGCTCTCGCCGCCGCAGAGACGGCCGCCGCCGAAGAGCGCTCGGCCTTGCCGGAGCGCCGCGAGCTCGTTGCTCGCTCGCAGAAGGACCTCGAGGAGAAGCAGCGGGAGGCCGCCGAGGCGAGGGAGCGCTCGCAGCGCTTGACCGCCCTCCTCCAGGAGGCTGAGATCGAGGCGCGAGGCGCGGAGCAGAAAGGCGGCGCCGCGCAGCTGAGGTTCGAGGAAGCCCTCACGGGCATCTCCGAGGCCGAGGCGGCTCTGGCCGGGCTCGCTCAGCTGAGAGCAGGTCTTCAGGAGGCGCACGACCGAGCGATCGCGGTCGCGGAGACTGCTGCTCACGGGGCCACGTTCGCTCAGCGCTGGGCCGCCGAGGCCGAGCAACGGGCGCAGAAGACCCGGGCCGAGGCCGACTCGGGCGAGAGAGAGCTGAACGACATGCGCGCGCGGGAAAGGGACCTGGCCGGTGCCCTCGACGAGCTGACCGACCGTAAGAACCAGGCAGAGGTAAGGCGCGCCGAGAGCAGAGCCAGAAGCGCCGCCTTGGCCGAGCGGGCCATGGAGGACTGGGGCTTTTCGCTCGATGCCCTTCTGCAGATGGAGACACTGGACGAGCCCGCCGCGGCCGAGGCCCGCGCCCGGGTCGAGATCCTCGAAAGGAACATGCGCCGGATGGGGGCGATCAATCCCAGAGCCGCCGAGGAGTACGCCGAGCTGGCAGAGCGCGAGACGTTCCTCGTCGAGCAGATCGATGACCTGAAGAGCTCGCGGCAGGACCTGATGAAGGTCGTCAAGGAGGTCGACGACACGATCGTAGAGGTCTTCGGTGATGCGTTCCAGAAGGTGGCGACCGAGTTCGAGGGCGTGTTCCAGCGGCTCTTCCCGGGTGGTTCCGGCGCGATAACCCTGACCGACCCAGACGACATCCTCAGCAGCGGGATCGAGATCGAGGCCCGGCCCCCGGGGAAGAACGTTCGGAAGCTATCGCTGCTCTCCGGCGGTGAGCGATCTCTGGTCGCCCTCGCCTTCTTGTTCTCGATCTTCCGCTCCCACCCATCGCCCTTCTACCTGCTCGACGAGGTCGAGGCCGCCCTGGACGACTTCAACCTGCAGCGGTTCATCGGCCTCATCCGGGAGCTCGAGGAACGGGCCCAGATCCTCGTGGTGACGCACCAGAAGCGAACGATGGAGACGGCAGACGTCCTCTACGGCGTCTCGATGGCCAAGGACGGCGTGTCGCAGGTGGTCGCCAAGAAGATGGACCGGGTTCCCGTAGCTCCCTGACGGGCTGCGCCGAGAATCCCCGCGGCAGCACCCGCGTTAGCCTAGGCAGATGCCTCAAGGGATAGTTCCAGAGCTCATCCTCCTCGGAGCCATCGTGCTGGTTCTCGCCGGGGCTCTGTTCGTCGGCACGCGTCGGCGAGGCCGGCCGGAAGGTGCTCCGCCGACCCCTCTGCAGCCGCCGCACGAAGAGACGCTCGTCGAGCCGGCGCCCGAGGCACCGGTGGCGGTGCCCCAGGAGCCCGTTGCCGCGCCTCCCCGGCCGACGCTGCGAGAACGGCTCACGAAGAGCCGCCGCTTCCTCGCAGATCGACTGAGTGAAGCTCTCGGTGGCGGGGCCAGCGATGAGACGTGGGAGGACCTCGAAGCGGCGCTGATCCAGGCCGACCTCGGGGTCGACACCGCGACGAGGGTGACCGAAGACCTGCGCGCGACGGCACGTGAGCGCAAGGTCGAGGATGCAGAGGGACTGAAGTCCCTGCTGGCCGAGTCGCTGGTGGCCTTGTTCCAAAGCGAGGACGGCAGGGCCCTCACGTTCGCGGCCGACGGGACCAGCGTGTGGCTCGTCGTCGGTGTCAACGGCACGGGGAAGACGACGACCATCGGGAAGCTGGCCGTCGACCTGAACGAGCGGGGTCGGACGGTCGCCCTCGCGGCATCGGACACGTTCCGGGCCGCGGCCGACGAGCAACTCGGGATCTGGGCCGACCGGGCCAAGGCGCAACTCGTGAAGCACCAGCCCGGTGCCGACCCGGGGGCCGTTGCTTTCGACGCCTTCCAGCATGCCCGGGCCAAAGGGATTGACGTCCTCATCGTCGACACGGCCGGCCGCCTCCATACCAAGACCCCTCTGATGGACGAGCTCTCGAAGGTAAGAAGGGTGCTCGAGCGCGAGAGCGAGGTGCACGAGACCCTTCTCGTGATCGACGCGACGGCCGGTCAGAACGGACTCGTTCAAGCGCGCGAGTTCGCACAGGCAGCCGGCGTGTCCGGGGTGGTCCTGACGAAGCTGGACGGAAGCGCCAAGGGCGGCATCGCGGTTGCGATCGAGAACGACCTGGGCATCCCGATCAAGCTCATCGGCGTGGGTGAAGGCGTCGAGGACCTCGAGCCTTTCGACCCGAAGACCTTCGTGGACGCGCTTCTTTCGTGAACGTCGTAGTCGCGGGCGGGACCGGTTTCCTGGGCCGGGAGATGGTGACGTCGCTTCAAGGCGCGGGCCACGAGGTAT
>JAUJNU010000040.1 GCA_030448085.1 Actinomycetota bacterium
CCCGCTGTGGTTCGATCAGATCCAAACGGCTCACTCTGATCGCATCGACAACGTCGTTGTGGACGCGCTCAGCTTCCTCCGGGTTCCTCTGGTCGAGGTAGTGGCGCCGTAACCATCAGCTAGACGAAACAACTAGTAGTGTTCGAGGGCGGCTGGGAAACCAGCCGCCCTTCGAACATCCGGGGCAGCTTCTTAAGGGACTGGGGGTGGGCTTGGGCAGGTACGTGCTTCGCAGGTTGTTGATGGTGATCCCGGTCTTCTTCGGGGCCACCTTCCTCATCTTCTTCATGGTCTACGCCCTGCCCGGGGACCCCATCAGGGCCTTGGGCGGAGAGCGGCCCCTCGACCCCGCGGTGGTGGCCCAGCTGAGGGAGAGATACAACCTCAACGACCCTCTGCCGGTTCAATACGGGAAGTACATAGCCAACCTGGCGCAGGGGGACTTCGGCCAGACGTTCAACGAGCGGGAAGTCTCCGAGGTCATGAAGGAAACCTTCCCCGTCACTCTCAGGCTCGCCGGCTTCGCCTTCCTTTTCGAAGCTGTCTTGGGCCTCGTAGCAGGGGTCCTCGCCGCGCTCCGAAGAGGGTCATTCCTCGACAACCTGGTCCTCGTATCCACGATCGCAGTGGTATCGATCCCTGTGTTCGTGCTGGGACTCGTGATGCAGCTGCTGATCGGGGTGAAGCTGAAATGGCTCCCGATCGCAGGTTTGCAGGAAGGCGTTTCCAGCTACATCATGCCGGCGATCGTCCTCGGCTCCCTGTCTCTGGCTTACATCGCCCGTCTCACGCGCACGAGCCTGGCAGAGAACCTGCGGTCGGATTACGTGAGGACCGCAACGGCTAAGGGGCTGCCTCGCAGGCGAGTCGTCGGCAGGCACGCGCTCCGCAACTCACTCATCCCGGTGGTCACCTTCCTTGGTGTTGACCTCGGAAGCTTGATGGCCGGCGCCATCATCACTGAGGGCATCTTCAACATCCCGGGCGTCGGAGGCACGGTCTTCGACGCGGTGGCGCAGCAGGAAGGCGCTCTAGTGGTTGGCATCACCACCGCGCTGGTCCTCATCTTCATCTTTGCGAACCTTTTCGTCGATGTGTTCTACGCCTTCCTCGACCCCAGGATCCGCTATGACTGACGGGGGGCCCAGGGACCCGTTACGCCCGGACCACCCCGGCCGGCCGGACGCGGAGTTCGACACCGACGAGGAGCAGACCCTCCAGCCTGGCTCAAACGACCCGGGGATGCTGGCACAGGACTCGACCCAGGGAACGGGAGCAGGGGCGATAGGGACCGCCGTCGCCGGGGGCGATGTTCCTATGCGCCAGGCTTCCTTGTGGGGAGATGCCTGGCGCCAGTTGCGCAGGAACCCGCTGTTCATCATTCCGGCACTCATCGTCATCTTGTTCACGTTGATGGCGATCTTCCCGCAGCTCTTCACGTTCCAGGAGCCGCACCCGAGGTTCTGCGACCTTGCGAACTCGCGCGATAAGCCCAGCATGGATCACTGGTTCGGGTTCGATTCGCAGGGGTGCGACTACTACACCAGGGTGGTCTACGGGACCCGGATCTCGCTCATCATCGGGCTGCTGGTCGTGTTCGTGGACAGTGCGATCGCCGTTGTCCTAGGGTGCCTCGCCGGTTTCTACGGTCGCTGGGTCGACGCCCTCGTGGCGAGGTTCGCAGACATCTGGTTCGCGGTACCCACCACCCTCGGGGCGATCGTGTTCCTTAGTGTCCTTGGCGAGAGGGGCCTGCTTCAGGTCTCCCTCGTGCTGATCGTCCTCGGGTGGCCGACAACGATGAGGCTCATGCGCTCCTCCGTGCTGAGCGTGAAGGAGATGGATTACGTTCAAGCCGCCCGGGCGCTTGGGGCCAGCGACTTCAGGATCCTCCTCCGCCACATCCTTCCCAATGGCCTCGCGCCCGTGATTGTCTACGGAACGATCACCGTCGGGATCATCATCGCTGCAGAGGCGGCCCTGTCCTTCCTCGGGGTGGGGCTGCAACTGCCCGCGATCTCGTGGGGGCTGATGATCAGCTCCGCTCAGAACGTGATCGAGAAGTTCCCGCACCTGCTCCTGTTCCCGGGGCTGTTCCTCAGCCTGTTGGTGTTCAGCTTCATCCTCCTCGGCGACGCGCTGCGCGATGCCCTCGATCCGAAGTTGAGGTAGCCCGATGGCAGAGACACAAGAGTTGAACAAGTCCGCCGCGCCCTCGACGGGGGGAGAGCGGCTGCTGGAGGTCGACGACCTCCATGTCGAGTTCAGGACGGAGTACGGCATCGTCAACGCGGTCAACGGGATCTCGTACACCCTCGACTCCCGCGAGACATTGGCCATCCTTGGTGAGTCCGGCTCGGGTAAGAGCGTCAGCGCTCAGGCGATCATGGGGATCATCGATTCCCCTCCCGGCTTCATCACGAGGGGGGAGATCCGTTACCGCGGCAAGGACCTTCTGAAGCTCCCGGAAGAGCAGCGGCGGAAGATCAGAGGCCAGAACATCGCGATGATCTTCCAGGACGCCCTCAGCGCCCTCAACCCCGTTTTCTCTGTTGGTTTCCAGATCGGGGAGATGTACCGGGTGCACCAAGGGGCCTCCCGGGGCGAGGCGAAGCGCAAGGCGATCGAGCTCATGGACCGGGTAAGGATCCCGTCCTCCAAGGAGCGGATCAACGATTACCCCCACCAGTTCTCCGGGGGGATGAGGCAGAGGGTGATGATCGCGATGGCACTCGCTCTCGATCCGGACGTCCTCATCGCGGACGAGCCGACCACAGCCCTGGACGTGACGGTCCAAGCCCAGGTGATGGAGCTCCTGGACACGCTGAAACACGAGACCGGGATGGGCTTGATCCTCATCACTCACGATCTCGGTGTCGTTGCCGATGTGGCCGATAAGACCGCCGTCATGTACGCAGGAAAGATCGTCGAGAAGGGCGGGGTGTACGAGGTCTACGGGAACCCGGCTCACCCCTACACGGAAGGGTTGCTCCTCTCTATCCCCCGTCTGGACCAGAAGGGGGAGGAGCTGAATCCGATCAAAGGGGCGCCGCCGAACCTCATGCGCATCCCATCCGGCTGCCCGTTCCACCCCCGCTGCCCTTACTCGAGGGAGGTCTGCACCACGGATCCTCCACCTCTTTACGAGGTGTCGGCTACGAGGGGCAGCAGGTGTCATTTCTATGAAGAGGTTTTGGCGAGCGGAGTAGGAGCGAGAAGTGAGTCGTAGCGCTGTGGTGCAGCCTCAGGCCGTCGATCCGAGAGTCGCCGGCGGGGAGATGGGCGAGCCGATCCTTCGAGTGGAGGGCCTGGTCAAGCACTTCCCGATCAGACAAGGGGTTCTCTTCAAGAGGCAGGTCGGGGCCGTGCAAGCCGTCGATGGAGTGAACTTCGAGCTCTACCCGGGAGAGACCCTCGGGCTCGTGGGCGAGTCGGGCTGTGGCAAGTCGACCACTGCTCGTCTGATCCTTCGATTGGAGGAGCCGACGGCCGGAAAGGCGTTCTACAAGGGGACCGACATCTTCTCGTTGCCAAAGGGCGAGCTCAGGGCTCTGCGCCGGAACATCCAGATCATCTTCCAGGACCCCTGCGTCGCTCAATCCCAGGATGACGGTGGGGACATCATCAGGGAGCCATGGGAGATCCACAAGGGCGTGCTGCCGCCGCTCAGAGAGCAGGCAAGGTGCAGGAGTTGCTCGGGTGGTGGGGCTGAACCCGGACCACACGAACCGGTACCCCGCACCAGTTCTCGGGGGCAGAGGCAGCGGATCCGGATCGCCGCGCATTGGCTTTGAACCCCGAGATCATCATCTGCGACGAGCCTGTCTCGGCGCTGGACGTTTCGGTGCAGGCCCAGGTCGTGAACCTGCTCGAGCGTCTGCAGAAGGAGTTCAACCTCTCGTACATCTTCATCGCTCACGATCTCTCCGTCGTCAGGCATCTGTGACCGGGTCGCGGTCATGTACCTGGGCAAGATGGTCGAGATCGGAGAACCAGGCAGACGTTTACGAGCGGCCTTCGATGCCGTACACGCAGGCGCTCCTGTCGGCGGTGCCGGTGCCGGACCCGAACGCACGGACCCGCAAGAAGAGGATCGTGCTGACCGGAGACGTCCCCAGCCCGGCCAACCCGCCGTCCGGCTGTCGCTTGCACCCGTTGCTGCCGAGGAAGATATGCGCCCCGGGAAGGGCGCTGATGGTCGACCGGGGGCAGGGCCATCCCAGCGCCTGTCACTTCGCGGAGGCGGTGGACGTCGTGGCGCTAGAGGCCGGACGAGAGGGTTAGGCCTCCACTCCCCGGGTAGTAGGCGAACTTCGAGCCCCGCTGCTGCCGGAGGGCCGGTCGACGTGGCACCTCTGGGACGAGTCCGCCCTCGCCAAAGCCAAGCAATACCCACCACCACCAACTTCTGAGTGGATGTGTAGGCCCCATATATGTCCGATTTCTCTCGACAAGAACCCGCGTCCTTCTAAGAGGAGGTTCCGCCGTCCCGCTGGCTCTCCAGTAGCGCTCTTGCCGCTTGCGTGGCCCGGCTGTAGATCTCGGGAGCCCGGCCCCCGTGGCAGCAGCGTCTCTTGACAGCGTCGTCGTACTCAGGGCCAGGTTCCGGATCCGCTTCCGGCTCCCGATCTTCACCCTCACCGGATGGCCGTCCACCCCACCTCGCGAAGTTCGCTCGAAAGCTCGTCCTTCGCCACCTCGGTGAGACGGGCGCCGAGGGTCGTGGTCTCCCTGTAGGGACGCTCAAGACCTCGTCCCGCCGCGCCCGATCAGTGAGAGCCGAAAGCGTCCAGCCCGGCCTGCCCTTCTTCATGGGGTTGGGAACAGGCCAGGCGTCCTGCGCCCCCGCCGCAAGGAGACGCTCGAGTGCGTGCGCTGCCATCTCGGGAGTCATGTCGTCGATGTTCGTCTCGATGAGGAGGCCCTGCCTGCGCTCTCCGACCTCGGCCGTGCCCAGCAGCACCCTCAAGACGTTGGGCACCTCGTGTCCCTCGTCCCCGCCCCGTAGCCGACCCCCTCGAGCTGCATCATCGGGGCGCCGCCGTACTCGTCCGTGGCGCCGGCGAGGATCGCGGCCCCCGTCGGCGTCACCAGCTCGGCCCGCCCCCGCTCGTAGACCGTGGCGCCATGAAGGAGCTCGATCGTGGCGGGACCGGGGACGGGGATGATCCCGTGCTCGCTGGTCGTCTCCCCCGGTAGCGATGGGTGAAGTGACGACCCGATCCGGCGCCAGGTACTCGAGGCGGCGCATGCTCCGACGACGTCGACGATCGCGTCGGTGCCCCCACCTCGTGGAAGTGCACGTCGTCCCGGGCCAGCCCGTGAACCTTCGCCTCGGCCTTCGCCAGGAGGTCGAATGTCCGAAGGGCCCGTGCCTCGACGCCCTGAGGCAGATCCGCTCCCCGAAGGATCGCTTCGACGTCGTGGATCGTCCGGTGTGCACGCTGCTCCTCCGCTCGCACAACGGCGAAGCGCCCTCGGGCCGTGCCGGTCTACCGTCTCGAAGCTGAGGTCCCAGCCGGACACTTCGAGTTGCCCGAGAGACGCACGGCGGACTCGGACGCCCGCGTCCGGCGCCGCGAGGATCATGTCGCCCGCGGCCCCGAGAAGCAGTCGAAGTAGAGGACCTTCATCGTGATCTCGAGGCGAGGGAGCCTCAGCGCGAAGGACGCTGCCCCGAAGCCGTTGTCGATGTTCGTCACGACCACCCCGGCTGCGCAGGAGTTCAGCATCGCAAGGCGCTGCCAATCCCTCGAATGAGGCCCCGTACCAACGCTGGTGGGGACCGCGACGACGGGGGCTGAGGAGATCCCTCCGACCAGGCTAGCGAGAGCGCCCTCCATGCCCGCCACGACGATGACCACGTCGCTCGTGGAGGCGGTCCTGGATGTTGAGCACCCTGTGCAGGCCGGCCACGCCGACATCCGTCACCGCGTCACCTCTGCTCCATACGTGGAGGCCGTGACCGCCGCCTCGTCCGCCACGGGGGGGTCAGGTCCCTCCGCTCACGACGGTGACCGAGCCGAGCCGGGCCGCTCCCGATCCGCTCCCAGCACCACCAGGCGAGACTCTCTCGTGATGGACCGCGTCGAGGAACGCCTCGAGGAGGGCGCCGGCGGTCTCCGGGGGAGTCGGGTCGCGAGGACGGGTGACGAGGATCGCTCCACCAGCGCTGCGATCCCGACCACCTCGGCCGTCGTCTTGCCCTCCGAGTAGATGGCTTCGGGAAGGCCCTGTCTCATCTCGCGGTGGGCGTCGAGCTGCTGGACCCCATGTCTTCGACAGGCGGGCGACGCAGGGCCGGGGCCGCCTCTTCGACCGAGATGCTGCCGTCGCGTGTCCGCTCCAGCAACGTTTTCAGCTCGTCCGGGCGCATACCTAGGCATCCTAGTTGCCCCCATCAGGTCCCCTAAGGGCAGCCCGTTGCTATGTAGGATGCTGCTCGTGCAGGCTAACCAACGAACAGCGAACCCTCGCCCTGGCGGTCGCGGGGGAGGGGTTGCTCTCCTTTCGTTCCTCATCACGCTCTTCCTGGCCTTGAGGCTCCGCAGGCTTCGGCAATTACGTCCTCTTCGGGGGGGGGGGACGGCGATGAGCGCGACGTGCTCGGTGGTGACGAGGGATGAAGCAGATCGGCGTCATGAACAAGCGACTCGACGGGCTGCAGGCATCGCAGGATCACCAAGCAGGCTCGGCCGCTTCGCCGTGCAACGCTTCAACCTCGTCCGCTACGGCGCGTTCGACGACATGGGTGGACGCCTGTCTTTCTCGGCCGCGCTGCTCGACGACACGGTGACAGATCGTGATCACCTCCATCAACGGCCGGACCGGGGCACGGACGTGAAGCCCATCAGTGAGCTGGCCTCGGAGCACAACCTCTCGGACGAGGAGCGGGAGGCGATCGCGGGGCCGCTGCCGGTCAGGGCGCTCGCTGCAGTCCCCTGCCAACGCTCGCTAGGGCCGGCGGTGATCGACCTCAAGCTCCTTCGTGACGATCCCGGCGCGGTCCGCGCCTCCCTGCACGCGAGGAGAGGCGGCGTTCCCCAGCTGGACGAGGTCATGGAGCTCGACGCCCGCTACCTGACCCTCCTCCGGGAGGTGGAGGATGCGCGGGCCGAGCAGAACCGGGCGAGCAAGGCGATCGGCCAGGCCTCGAAGGAGGCGTCCCGCGGCGATCGAGTCAGCCCGCAAGCTGGCCGAGAGGGTCAAGGCCCCCTGGAGCCGGGCTCGAGTCGGTCACGGCTTCGCTCGACGCCGCAACGGCTCATCTGCCGAACCTCGTTCACAGCGCGGTCCCCGACGGCCTCACCGAGGAAGACAACGTCGTCGCGCGAGGTGGGGGACCGGCCCCGCTTCGATTTCGAGCCCCAGGACCACGTTGCCCTCGGTGAGCGTCTCGGGATCTTCGATGGCGAGCGGGGGCCAAGACCTCGGGCAGCCGGTTCGTCTACCTCATGGGGCAGGGCGTGATGCTCGAGCTGGCGCTCGTCCGTTTCACGATCGACGTGCTCCTCCAGAGAGCTTCACGCCCGTCATCACGCCCGTCTTAGTCCGCGAGCACGCCATGTACGGGACCGGGTTCCTCCCGACGGAGGAGCACGAGTTCTACAGGATCGAGCGCGACGACCTCTACCTCGTTGGGACCTCGGAGGTGGCCCTCGCCGCCCTGCACTCGGACGAGATCCTGCGGGGGGCAGCTTCCTATCCGCTACGCCCGGCTTCTCCTCGAGCTTCAGGCGGGAGGCCGGGTCCTACGGCAAGGACACCAAGGGCCTCATCCGTGTTCACCAGTTCGATAAGGTCGAGCAGTTCTCGTTCGCACCCGGAGGCGTCCTGGGACGAGTACACGGTGATCCGAGCCAACCAGGGAGGCGATCCTTGAGGCTCTCGGATCCCCTACCGGGTCCTCGTGATGTGTGCAGGCGATCTCGGCTCGTCGGCGGCGATGAAGGTCGATCACGAGGCGTGGCTCCCGGGAGCCGGAGGTTCCTCGAGCTGACCTCGGCCACGAAACGCAACGGACTACAGGCCCGACGCCTGGGCGTCGGGTTCAGGAGGAGGACGGCACGAGCCTCGTCCACCCTGAACGGCACCGCCTGCGCCGTGGGCCGGACGATCGTGGCCCTCCTGGAGAACCACCAGCAGGCCGACGGGTCCGTTCGCATCCCCGAGGCCCTGCGTCCTACACGGGCTTCGAGCGCATCGCCCCCGCTTAACGCCGCTTCTTGAGGTCCCCCGTCAGCGCGCCATTTCTCCTCCGCCCCATGCTCAACTTCTCCTCGACCAACCGTGTCGGTGGCTACCCAGGAAAGTTCGGGGCCGCCCCTCCAACTCTTCGCGCGGGCGTGGACCTCTGTGGGTGCTCAGTCCGGCCGTGTACGCCCACGATCTCGAGCGGCTCTTATCGGCTACATAGGTAACCGCCCAGCCATGCCTCTCGATGGCTCCATGGGTGCTGGATCGCACCTAGTCCAGGATTGGCTCACTCCACATCATGCACATGGACACATGGTGACGGGGGTTGCGACACTTTTGGAGCTCGGCGTCTCCGTTAGCCTTGCCGGCGGAGGGCTACGGTAATTGGCAACCGGACGGTCTTGAAAACCGTTGTCCGCAAGGACTTGTGGGTTCGAGTCCCACGCCCTCCGCTATAGAGGTACGAGTCGGGACGACCAGGGTTTAGACCTTGTCTCTCGTGCACAACTTCGACATCAGGCGTTAGTCGTTTTGCCATTCCGATTGCCATTCCTAGGCCGGGAGGTCCTCTGCCGGCGCTGAGACTGCCGACGATTAGCTTGGGCACCGCGGCGTGATCCGACGGTTTCGCCGACGAACGATGCGAGTTGGATTAGCTCGTCCTTACCGAAAACGGCTTCTGCTCGCTGCCTTCATACGTTGACGAATCTCCGACTCAGCAGAGGTGAAGCCGACCACGACCATCTCGGAAATGCTGCTTAACCGTGCGGGTGGCCTCCACGCCACTGACGGTCGGCATCTGGAAATCCATGATGACAACATGTGGACGTAGGCGTTCCACGAGGGCGACAGGTGTAGCCGTCGCCGGCTTCCCCCACCACCTCGCAATAAGGCGGAAGAAGCGCGCGAACCAACCTGCGCATCACCGGCGAATCATCAACGATCAAGAGACGTGTCACGATTCACGACGCCCATGCGGCGCGGCCCGTTCGTCTTTGACAACTTGGCGAACGGAACTGTGTCGGAGAGAGCGCCTGATCCTCGGCGGGGAAAGCAGGCGCGTGTCGCTACGAGGCTCTCGAGTCAAGGAGATAACAGTGTCACAGACGGGCGATCTTTGCGGATTGCAGCTCGTACACCGAGAGTTCGTCTGGTGATCGTTCGTTGAGGAGGAGGGACAGAAGCCGTCGGCTCCCGCTTCCTTCCGCTTCTCGCGTCGCATCGTCCAAATGCTGCTGAAGGCCAACGCCCGCATCTCTGGATGCCGCCACCTAAACTCGCGTGTGGCAGAAGTTGCCATTCATCCCCGGCAGCTCGCTATCCATGATTACGACGTCGGGCTTGACGGTCGCTGTCACGGCTAGAGCCTGTTCACTCGAGGATGCCTCTGCGACCACATCGAGGGTGGTGTGTAAGCTCCAAGAAGTGACGAAGCATCCTGCGGATCCCGGGTTTGTCATCGACCAGCAACGCTCGCATACTTTATAGTTTCACTGAAGAATCCACGACAAAGAAGGGGCGAATCCCCACTTTGGAACCTCCAAGCGAGGAAACCACAGGAGACGAGCGCCGCCGCCTGAGTCCTCGCCCGTAGGACCCTGCCTCGGGACCTCATCCCGCCGCCCACCGATCCCTGGATCGGCCTGGAAATACCGGAGGGTGGGAGCCGGTCGCGGATATCGCGCGCCGCGCCTACGCAGGCCGGCGCACGCGCTGGTGGATCGCACCGCACGTCGCATCTGGAGAGAGGTCCCCGCGACTCGCAAAGCGATGATCCCGTCTGTCGACGCGCGCGAGTCGATCGTGCGAAACGTCGAGATGATCTTGCTCACGCTTGCGCAGAATCGCGGCCCGCTTCCCGAGGAACTCGCCATCCTCCGAGAGGCCGGCCATCGGCGCGCGGAGCAGGGGCTGACCGCGGAGGCCGTGATCCAGCATTACCACATCGGTTTTCGTGAGATTTGGGACGCGCTCACCGGGGCCGCGAGAGGTGAGCCACCGGCGACGATGGCCTTGTTACTAAATGGCGTCACCACCGTGTTGCAATGGATCCATGATGTCACCACCGCCGTCTCGGAGGCGCATGAGGAGACGACCCGTGCACAGGAGGCGACCGCAAACGTGCTCCGCCAACGATTCCTCCATCGCCTCGAGTCGGGGGATCTCGATGCGTACGAGCCTTCCCGCCTCGCACACTCACTCGGGTTCGACCCCGATGGTTCCTTCCAGGCGATGTGCATCTCCCTGGATGATCGAGATGATCTTGTTGAGCCGATTCGGAGCGAGGTACGTCGCGTCATCGGTTCCTGTCAACTCTTCCTTCGCGGCAGGGACGCGGTCGTTCTCTCGCAGGGCGTCGCCGTGTCTGTTCTTGAAGCAGCGGTTCGCAAACCGTTTCCCGACGCGGCGATCGGCATCGGGCTCGAACGGAACGGCCTCGCCGGAGCTCGCGCCAGTATCGGCGACGCGGAACGCGCCGTGAACATCGCTCCGCCGTCGGGAACAAGCAGCTTCGAGCGGCACTGGCTCGAGGCCTCGTTGCTGCACTCCAGCGAGCGCCTCCGCGATGTGCTGTCCTCGGGACCGGAGATCGCGCGAAAGCACCCAGATCTCGCGATGACTGTGCGAATTTTCGCAGCTAGCGGATTTTCCCTCGCCGAGACCGCCCGGAAGCTCCACGTTCACGCGAACACCGTCACCTACCGGCTCGACCGGTGGCAGTTGCTCACGGGATGGGATCCCCGATCGTTCGAAGGTCTCGTCAAATCGATAGTCAGCCTCACCGTCCAATCGCCGTTGACATCGCCTCCATCCTAGAGGGGCATCTTGCGGTAACCGCTCGACGCGTAGCGGAAACAGCTGCAGCCGGTGAAGTAGCGGGCCGGACGGGATTGATGTGTCCCAGGCTTGGCTTTCAGGGCCATACACCCAGATATCGCGTCCACCTCGTAAGGCAGCTTGTCCTGGAGATGCTCTGGTCAGAAGCCGGAGCCAACTCACGCAGGCCACGGTTGGTCAAGTTGCCATTCTCCTGCCATTCTTTTTTCGCAAGGAGAAGGACGAAGCACGATCACAAAGGATGAACGTTTGGTTTCCTAGGCGGCGAAGGACGTTTAGGGACGAACGAGGATGGTGTGGAAAGCGGTACGTGGTCTTGAAAACCGTTGTCTGAAAGGACTTAAGGGTTCGAGTCCCTTGCCCTCCGCTACCCGTCCGATCTGTGCTGCGCTATGCCTCGTCGCTCCTTAGCGACTGAACTTGGACCAAGACGACCTGTGTCATCTCAACCAGGTCGGCGTCCGGATGTTGCGACGCCCACGCTGCTATCAGCGCGTTCTGCGCTCCCACGAGCGCCATGGCGGCCGCCATGGCCTTCCGTTACTTTTCGGAACTCTGAAGGATGACGCGGGACAGGCCCCTAGTAACCGAAGACGAGTGCACCGACCACGAACGCAGCAGCGGCCACAGCGGCCACAGCAAGGGCGATACCGAACCAGCGAGACTGCCTGAAGCCGAGACGGGTCCCGAGCGCTAGAGCGCCCGCTGCGACCAACCCGAAGATGAGAAGTACCAGGCCGAGGGGGCCAACGACGACACCGAGATCGTGCAGGTTCTCAAGCGCGTTGGTCGGGCGGTCCTCGGTATAACCGAAGGCGCCGATCGCCTCTAGTAACTGTCCGATCAGAGTGACCGCGATCCCCGCGAGGAGCACCCACCGCAGCGTGCGCGCTAGTTCATCAGGCGGTTGCCTCCATCTTCGGCTCCACAACACGATCCCACCGAGGAGGATGGACGCCGCCAGGTGGTATCCGAAGTGACTCCACATGAAGCCAGGTTACGTCTTGGGATGACCGGCCGCCGGGGGGTACCTGAAAAGTCGGTGCCCCGCGTGGCCCCTCCAGCCCATGCCCCCCGCTGCCGCAGGGGCTATTTCTTCTTGGGGAGAGACTTCGCGTACGTCGAGCCGAGCTCGACCCACTTGATGAGCTGCCTCTTCGCCCGCACATGCTCCGGGTCGATCCGGAGCCATCCCTACATCGGGCGGCCTTTCATCTCCATGAACTCAGCGCTCGTCCTGGAGACGAGCTTCTCTGACTCAGCCGGGTCGACGCGAACCAGGATCCCCCCTTGCCCGCTCGCGGCCACGGCCATGTTGCGCCGGATCAAGAAGGCGAGGCCGCCAAACATCTTCATCTCGGTCAGATCCGACTCGCCAACGAGCAGCTCCCGTATGCGATCGGCAAGATCTTCGTCGTATGCCACCCCGCGATGGTACGTCGGGCAAGGCGCTCCAGACGGGCGAGCGGGTCGCGGAGCTAGACTCAGCCTGTCCACCAGGACGCTCATGAACCTGGAGACCGGTGACCAGAACGATGATGGAGACGCAACAAGGCAGCACTTTCGATCGGTACCTGCCGGCCTATGACGTCCGGAGTCATCACCAGATCGAGGTGAACGCGTCGGCCCCCGCTACTTTCGAGGCTGCCCGCAACCTGGACATCGGACGCTCCCTCCCAGTGACGGTGCTCTTCGCTATCAGGGGGATACCTCAATTCCTCACCGGGAAGGCTCGGCCCACTCGCTCGGTCAAGTTGGAGAACTTCCTCGAGGCCGGCTTCATGGTCCTCGAAGACCGGCCTCCGAACGAGTTCGTGATGGGTGCGGTGGGGAAGTTCTGGAGGCTCGACGGCGGGTTCGTGCATATGGCCCCGAGTGACTTCGACAGCTTCGACCAGCCGGGCTTCGCCAAAGCCGCGCTTGTCTTCACAGTGGAAGAGACGAGCAGCTCGCGGTCCCTCCTGACGACGGAGACACGAGTGACGTGCACGGACGCCCGCTCCCGCCGGAGCTTCTCCCGCTACTGGCGCGCGATCGGCCCATTCTCCGGTCTCATCCGTCACCTGATGTTGGGTCAGATCAAGAGGGCGGCAGAAGGCCGGCACCCCGCTAGGTAGGCCTCAAGGGGGTCAGGAAACAGTACGGGATGAGGTAGAACACCCTGCGGGTTGTAGGTATCTCTCAACCGCGAGTCATCCCGTGCTTGGGCCTGTACATCCTTCTCGAGAGCACCGGGCGCGGCCTCCTTCACGCTCCTGCCGATTTCACTGCGGACGAGGGCGTTCGTCAGGGCCTCGAGTCACCAGGACCCTCTCCTGGATACCCTTGTCCTCAGGGATGTCGCGGGCGGCTCGAGCCAGGCAGGGCAGGGGTCTCCTTCAACCTCCTGCCCTCGTCGCCAGACAACCCGGGCATAGGCAGCCGACATATCCATCTTTCAACTCTCGTCTCGTTTGCTCTGTCAGCCGGAGCGACGCGCACCAGCAGGAGGAGGAAGAGACGCCGCATCCGAATCCCTCCCCGCAAGAAGGGCATGTGGCCGCTTCTAGATCTGCCGGCCCTTTGGCATCGTCCATGACTTAGAGCTTGGCCTCCGCCTCCGCCTCGGCCTCTACGCCGGAACCCGTTCCACGCGACCCGGCGGAGGCGCCGGGAAGAGGTCCGGGTGCAGGATCCAGGCGAGGATCTCCAGCCCGTCGACGAGGCGCGGCCCGGGTCTCGAGAAGTAGGCAGAGCCATTCACGGCCCACACCTCGCCACGTCTCGCTGCCGGGGTGTCGGCGAACTGGGCCACCTCGTAGAGGCCATGCGCCTGTTCGATCGCCTGTCGCAGCCCATAGCCGCAGGGCATGAACACGATAGTTCGAGGAGCTGCCGCGGCGACCTCGTCCCAAGTGCAGGCCCGCGACGGCCCTCCCTCCTCCCCCAATAGCTCGCGCCCACCGGCCAGCCGGACCATCTCCGGGACCCAATGGCCCCCGGTGAAGGGGGGATCGGCCCACTCCAGGGCGAAGGTGGGGAGCGGCGCCGCAGTCTCGGCGATGGAGCGGACGGTAGCGATCCGGCGGCGAAGCTCCCTCGTGAGACTTGCTCCTCTGGCTGGGGTGGAAGCCGCGCGGGCTACCTCTTCGATCCCCTCGAGCACCTGCTCGAGACCCCCCGGGTCGAGCGAGATGACCTCGGCCTCGCATCCCAGGAGCTCCAACGCATCGGTAACGTGCCCGGAGGGGACCGCACAAACCCGGCACAGGTCCTGTGCCAGGATCAGATCGGGTTGTAGCTGGGCCACGAGGTCCTGATCGATCCGGTAGATCGGCTCGAGGGAGGAAAGGCTTTCCCGCACCTCTCGATCGATCGTGGCCGGCGAGCTGCTCTCGTCGCTGTCGAGGGTCGAGATCGATATCACGGGCTTGGTTCGAACCTCGGCTGGATGGTCGCAGTCGCAGCTGACTGCTACGAGCTGATCATCGAGGCCAAGGGCATAGACGATCTCGGTTGCCGACGGCAGGAGAGAGATGATCTTCATCTGCTCATTTATGCCATGGAACGGTGTGGGTGGGGAGCTCCCGGGTTGAGGCGCCTGGGCTGCGACTAAGCCCGAGAACTGGACGAGGAGCCGGTGCTCGAAATGAGAGGGGCGGAGATGACAGGTTGGATCGGAGACATCGAGCGAGCCCACGCCGGACAACGAGAGCTTCCGGGCTGTCCTCTACACGGGTAGCCACACGCAGTTGACGGTGATGCGGCTCGGCCCCGGCGAGGACATAGGGCGCGAGGCGCATCCACCGCAGCAAGCGGGAGGTCGAAGAGGCCGAAGAGCACAACCACCAC
Source organism: Actinomycetota bacterium (assembly GCA_030448085.1). The sequence goes on from JAUJNU010000040.1 coordinate 14,866, forward strand.
TAGGACCTAGCGCGGCCGAGGCTACCGGCGCCCACCCTTCTTCATGCTCCTGTGGAGCACCGCCCACGCGGCCCCCAGGAACGCGAGGGAGAAGCAGGCGAGGTAGAGCCAGTAGGTGCCGGTCGACAGGAGGCCGGCCTCACCGAAGGGAACGACGAGAGGGCCAAGAGAGAGCCGCCTTCGATCAACAGGTCCCGCACCCCGAGGTCGTGCCCCACTGCCTCGAACTCCCACCCACGGGAACTATGACACTCATCCAGCGGCCGATCGTGGCCATCACGTTCACCGGAAGGATCGCTCGGAGAAGAGCACGGCGCGGGGAAGCACAGCATCGGGAGAGCGAGCGTCGCTTGCGACGGTGTCGATACCGCGGCGGAAGCGAGCAGCCCCAGCGTGAGGGCCGCAGAGGCCCCCAGGGTGAGGGGTGACGACCAGCGATCCGTAGGTGTCCCACCCGGCGTCGGGCAGTCTGTCTAGCGCCCGAAGGACGCTCAACATCATGATGTTGACGACGAGCAGGAACGGAAGGAGCACGGCCACCTTCGAGAGCAGGTAAGACGTGAGCCTCAGCCCGACCAGGTGCTCACGCCGCACGATCGCTCTCTCGGTCACCACCTGCAGCAGGCCATACGTGACGCCGAAGAAGAAGCTGCCGAAACTGACCCAGAAGAGGATCATGAGGATCGAGGTCGGGTCCGGGTTCGTGAACGAGAAAGCGTCCGCTTTGAAGAGGATCACGAACATCGCCACGATCATCGCCGGCGAGCCGAGAAGGATGGCGAGCGTCAGCTTGTTCCTCACCATCGTCTCGAGAGCACGCGCGAAGAGGACGCCGAACTGGCTCGCCATCCCGGGAACGGCCCTCGCCTGCGGCCGAGCCTGAGGCGCCGCCGGCTCACTTGCGCCAACCTCAGCCGGCGCGAGGGCCGGCCCCTCGGGATACGTCGCCAGCCGGCCGTAGATCTCCTCGACCGTCTGGACCTCGAAGAACCCCAGAGCATCGTCCAGCGTTCCGGCGAAGGCGATGCGGCCCCCGCGCGCCAGGAACATGACCCGGCGACACAGCCGAAGGTCCTGGATCGCGTGAGTCGTGAAGAGGACCGTCGTCCCGGAGTCGGCCAGCGACCTCAAGGTCCCCAGCAATTCGGCGCTGGTCGAGGGATCGAGCCCGGAGGTGGGCTCGTCGAGGAAGAAGACCCTCGGCTTCGTGAGCAGCTCAACGGCGATGCTCGCCCGCTTCCTCTGCCCCCCGCTCAGAGCCGCGACCTTCGTGTCGGCCCGCTCCGCCAGGTCGAGTGTCCGAAGAGCGTCGTCCACGGCTCCATCGATCCCTTCACCCCCGACCCTCAAACGAGCGGCGTAGCGGAGCGTCCTCCTAAGGGGAAGGTCGGTGTGGATGATGTCGTCCTGTGGCACGTACCCGAGGTCGGTTCGGAACAGATCCTGGTTCCGGTAGAGGTCGATCCCGTCGAACAACACTCGGCCGGATGTCGGCGGCGATATGCCCGCCAGAGCCTCGAGCAATGTGGTCTTCCCGGCGCCGCTCCCTCCGACGATGCCGATCAGCTCGCCGGGCTCCACGACGAGGGTCGCTCCTTGCAGCAGAGCTACGCCGTTCTTGGTGGTGCGGTCGAGCGTCTGCGCCTCGATCCGGATCCCGGTGTCGCCCTTGTGGGCCGGCTCGGTGATCCCCCGCCTCGACCCATTCGTGCTCCCGCTGCCGTCCTCCACGTCTCTCCTCTTATCGATGTCTGCCGGGATATCTAAGCAGGCGCGAGGCCCGCGATACTCCTTCGATGCCAACCGGTGAAATGGGTCGTCCCACCGTGGGGCATGACCCCGGCCCCCCGGGCCCGGCCCCCGGCTCCCCCCGGAAGGATCTGGTCCCTCTCCGGGACGCTTTCCGGTACTGGCTGAGGCTCGGGTTCATCAACTTCGGAGGCCCGGCCGGGCAGATAGCGATCATGCACGACGAGCTGGTTGACCGTAAGAGGTGGATCAGCAACTCGAGGTTCCTCCACGCGCTCAACTACTGCATGATCCTGCCCGGGCCCGAGGCGCAGCAGCTGGCGATCTACATCGGCTGGCTCCTGAATGGCACGCTCGGTGGGATCATCGCGGGCGTTTTCTTCGTGCTGCCCGCCTACTTCCTGATCCTCGGATTGTCGTGGACCTATGTGGTCCATGGCGACATCTCCTGGGTCGAAGCCATCTTCTACGGCCTGCGGGCGGCGGTGATCGGACTCGTCCTGGCGGCGTTGATCCGGGTCGGCTCCAAGGCCCTCAAGAACCGGACGCTCGTCGTCATAGCAGCAGCCGCGTACGTCGCCATCTTCTTCGTGCACGTGCCGTTCCCGCTGATAGTCGGCTGCGCCGCCCTGGCCGGTCTCGTCGGCGTCCGCTTCGCTCCCCAGCTCTTCCCCGCTTCTCATCACGGAGGCGACGCCGATGAGGACGTTCTGATAGGCGATCACCACGAGCGGGTCCGGACGAAGGTCGGCCGGCGCTCGCTGCGCGTTCTCCTGTTCGGACTGTGTGTGTGGTGGGGCCCGCTCCTCCTGGTGATCGTCTTGAGGGGGAGCGACGACACCCTCAGCAAGGAGGCGATCTTCTTCAGCCAGACCGCGATGGTTACCTTCGGGGGGGCCTACGCGGTCCTCTCGTACATCAACCAAGCCGCGGTCAGTCAGTTCGGCTGGCTCGATCCGGGACAGATGGTGACAGGGCTCGGGTTGGCGGAGTCCACGCCCGGCCCCCTCATCATGGTCACCCAATTCGTCGGGTTCCTCGGTGCTTACCGGTTCCCGGGGGATCTGGACCCTCTGGTCGCAGGGATCCTGGGGGCAACGGTGACCGTCTGGGCTACATTCGCGCCTTGCTTCCTGTGGATCTTCCTCGGAGCGCCGTTCATCGAGCGCCTGAGGGGAGATCGGTGGGTCGATGCGGCCCTCACGGCGGTGACCGCGGCAGTCGTGGGAGTGATCCTCAACCTTGCCGTGTCCTTCGCGATAGCCGCCCTCTTCACGTCCGTCGGGACGGGGTCCATCATCGGCTTCACTTACCCCCGCCCCGACCCCGGCTCCATCGAGCTCGCCGCGCTCCTCATCGCCGGGGGGGCCTTCCTCGCCCTCTGGAGGTACAGGCTGAACGTCCTGTGGGTCATCGGGGGAAGCGCCGCAGCGGGTCTCGTTTACCGCACGATCGCCTGAGCCCTTAGGGGATGTGCAACCGCCCCTGCTCGTTGATCGGGAAGCTCGGGTTGAACGCAACCTCCCAACTGAACCCGTCGGGGTCGGCGAAATACCCGGAGACGCCGCCCCACTCCATCCTCGTGGCCGGCTTCACGAGGCGCCCGCCTGCGCCGACGGCGTCATCGAGGCATGCCTGCACGTCTTCCTCTCGGTCGACGTTGATCGCGAGCGTGATCCCTCTGAACGCCAGCTCAGGCGGAGCGCTAAGACCCGCGTCGGCGGCCAGCTCGTCCGCGGGAAAGAGCCCGATGTTCGCGCCCGTCACGGCGTGCATGACTTGGGAGCGCGCCTCGCCGTC
>JAUJNU010000041.1 GCA_030448085.1 Actinomycetota bacterium
AGCTCCTCGTCGAGATGGACGGGTTCGATGTGAAGGGCGGAGTGATCCTCATCGCCGCCACGAACAGGCCTGACATCCTGGACCCGGCACTTCTCCGCCCCGGCCGTTTCGACCGTCAGATCGTCGTCGACCGGCCGGACCTGAACGGCCGGGTCGGGATCCTCAAGGTGCACACCCGCGGCAAGCCACTCGCTAAAGAGATCGACATCGAGGTACTCGCACGTCGCACCCCGGGCTTCACCGGTGCGGATCTCGCGAACGTGGTGAACGAGGCGGCGCTACTGGCCGCCAGGTTCAACAAGAACGAGATCGCCATGACCGAGCTCGAAGAGGCTATCGACCGGGTTCTTGCCGGCCCGAAGCGGGGCAGCCGGGTCATCTCCGAGAAGGAGAAGAAGGTCATCGCCTACCACGAGGCCGGTCACGCCCTCGTGTCCCACGCACTCCCGAACGCAGACCCGGTGCACAAGGTCTCGATCGTTTCCAGGGGACGCGCCCTCGGCTACACGCTGAACCTTCCCACCGAGGACCGTTTCCTCGTCACACGGTCGGAGATGATCGACCAGCTCGCGATGCTCCTCGGGGGCCGCACCGCCGAGGAGATCGTTTTCGAAGAGCCCACCACCGGCGCTTCGGACGACATCAAGCGATGCACGCAGATAGCGAAGCAGATGGTGACGGAATACGGGATGTCGGACCTCGGGCCGCTCGCGCTGGGGCAGAACGAGTCGCAGCCCTTCCTCGGCCGCGACTTCGGACACGTGCAGGACTACTCCGATGACGTCGCTTCGAAGATCGATGCCGAGATCAGGCGCTTCGTCGAGGAAGCCCACGACGAAGCCCGAGAGATCGTCCTCAAGCACAGGGACAAGCTGGACCTGATGGTCGAGCGACTCTTCGAGAAGGAGATCCTCGAGAAGGATGAGATCGCCGAGATCTTCGCCGAGGTTGCGAAGCAGTCTCCGGCCGATCCGCTCGAGCGCACCCGGCTCCGGCGCGAGGACCGGGACCGTCAAGCCCAGGACAATGCCGCTGCCTCCTCGGGCAAGGACGAGCGCAAGCGTCTTCCTCGCCCGGCTCCCAAGCCACGTCTCGGCGAGGCGTAGAAGCCGAAGTCCGGCGGGGCACATGGACCACGATTTGATCCAGGAGAGCGTTCGCTCGATCCTGAAAGCCATCGGCGAAGAAGTGGACCGCGACGGTCTGAGGGACACACCGGAGCGCGTCGCCGACATGTACGCCGAGATCTTTTCCGGCATAGACCAGGACCCACTCGACGAGCTCCAAGTCCTGTTCGAGGCGGGGCACGACGAGATGGTGGTGGTGAAAGACATAGCCATGTACTCCGTCTGCGAACATCACCTGATCCCGTTCATCGGACACGCACACGTCGCGTACATCCCGAACGATGCAGGTCAGATAACCGGCTTGTCCAAGCTGGCGCGCTTGGTCGACTGCCTCGCCAAGCGTCCGCAGGTCCAGGAGAGGCTGACGACGCAGATCGCCGAGTGCCTGGAGAAGGCGCTGGCCCCGCGGGGAGTGCTGGTCGTGGTCGAGGCCGAGCACCTCTGCATGAGCATGAGAGGGGTGCGCAAGCCCGGTAGCAAGACCGTCACCTCCGCCGTTCGGGGACAGTTCCGCACCTCGGACGCGACGAGGTCGGAGGCACTGGGCCTGATCTTCAGGTAGGGCCCGGGCTTACACTCCCCCGATGCAGCTGCGATGCAAAGGGCGCACCTTGCCGCTCGATCGGGTTCGCCTGATGGGCATCCTCAACGTGACCCCCGATTCGTTCTCCGACGGCGGGCTGTGGCTGGAGCCCCCGACGGCGATCGAGCACGGCCTCGCCATGGTTGAGGAGGGAGCGGACATCGTGGACGTCGGCGGTGAGTCGACCCGTCCCGGCGCCGACCCCGTCCCCGTGGCTGAGGAGCTGAGGAGGGTTCTCCCTGTCGTGCGGGCACTCGCCGGCGAGGGAGTGACGGTCTCCATAGACACGCGCAAGGCGGAGGTCGCTGCCGAGGCGATCGAGGCCGGAGCGGCGATCGTGAACGACACCCTCGGGGAGGAGGAGGACCCTCGTCTGGACGGGGTTGCGGCGGTCTCTGGAGCGGCCATGGTGGTGATGCACTCGCGCGGCACGCCGGCCACCATGAAGTCGATGACCACGTACGGGGACGTGGTCTCGGACGTTCGCGATTGGTTGGCCGGCCGGACGGAACGACTGTTGTCCGCGGGGTTCGCGAGGGATTCGATAGCCATCGACCCCGGCATCGGTTTCGCCAAGGGCGCCGTTCAGAACCTCGCGCTTCTCAATCATCTGGACGAGCTGGTGACTCTGGGATACCCGGTTCTCGTCGGTACTTCCCGCAAATCGTTCATTGGGGCCATCCTGGACCTGCCTGAGGGAGAAAGGGTCGACGCCACGGTCGCGACCGCCGTCCTCTCGACGGTCAGGGGAGCGAGGTTGATCCGGGTGCACGACGTGACGGCCGTGCTGAGGGCCGTGAGGATGACCGAGGCGGTCCTCGAGTCGTGAGCGACCTCATCCGGGTAGCGGGGCTCGAGGTCGAGGCCCACGTGGGCGTGACCGACGAGGAGCAGGCGAGCCCCCAGTTGCTGCTGGTAGGGGTGGAGGTCCGCTTGGACCTAACCGCCGCCGCCGCCTCGGACGACCTCGACGACACGGTTGACTACGGATCCCTCGTCGAGGCCGTCGCCCGCAGGGTTGAAAACACCCGGGCGCGGCTCTTGGAGCATCTGGCGGCCGAGATAGTCGATCAGGTGCGGACGCTACCGGGCGTGGCCGGCGTTACGGTTGAGGTGGCAAAGAAGCATCCGCCCATCGACCGGGCGCTCGGATCCGTCTCGGTCGTCTTGCAGAGGTAGGAAGTCGTGGTGGGAAACGTGACGAAGACGTGGTTGAGCCTAGGCTCGAACGTGGGGGAGCGCGCGACGTTCGTTCGTGGAGCGGTCGAGCAGCTGCGCGCCCTTGAAGGCTTCGATGTGCTGCGCGTCTCGAGCCTGTACGAGACCGCGCCCGTGGGCGGGCCGCCGCAGCGCTCGTACGTGAATGCGGTCGTCGCCGGCGAGACCACCCTGGCTGCGCGCGATCTCCTGCTCGCCACCCAGGCTGTCGAGAGGAAGATGGGGAGGGAGGAGAGCTTCATCCGCTGGGGGCCGCGCGTCATCGACGTCGACATCGTCGCCTACGGGGACGAGAAGATCAGCGAGCCCGACCTCGAGATCCCACACCCGCGACTGAACGAGCGGCGCTTCGTGCTGGTCCCTCTACTCGAGATCGAGCCGGGCATGACGGACCCCTGGGGAGACCGCTACAGCACTCGTCTGGACGAAGCCGAGGGAGAGGTCATCCTGCTCGGCCCCCTCTAGCCCTCCTAGGGCTGTTGCTGCAGGGTCGCCTGGTAGCTGAACTGGAGGTTGTCGTCCTGCGGGAACCCGGAGCACGAGACCGAGTAGTCCCATTGCTCGTAGCAGCGCTCGATCCTGGTGCTGGCGTTGGTCAGGACAAGGACCACCTTCGTGGAAGTCCCGAAGGGCACGGATATCGTTCCGTCCCCGTTCTCGTTCAGCTGGATCGTGTCCACCGTGGCCCGCTCGCCGAGCCCGCTGTTGACGAAGGTCAGGATCTTGGCCCGGCTGCCCGTGCGCAGGGCGGGAGCGTCGACCTTCACCTGAAGCGTGTCGGAGGGGCTCACGCCGGCGCCGCGCCGGAACCGGACGTACCGATGGGTCAGGTGGTCGAGGATCGTCGACATCTGCCCGGTTGCGGGGTCCGTCCCGGACACCACCTCGCTCGCCTGCAACGGCGGGCCGCCCCCGAGGTACCGGAGGTATGCCTGGCCCTCTTCGTACGCCTCTTCCGCGATGAAATTCGACACGCCGAAGTCCGAGTAGAGGTCTCGAAAGTTCTTTGCCCTCAGCCGCTCGTTCGCGACCGAAACGGCGGCCTGGAGTGAGTATTGGTCGCCGTGAGCGGCCTGCCGGCTGGCGTCTGCGTGGCCCCAGACGGCCTTGATGACGCCGGGGGCCCTCGAGCCTCCCGTTCCCAGGTACTCGGTCATGAAGCGCCAGAAGAGCCAGGCTCCGTACCGATGGCCGAACTTGGGCGACGACGTGTCGTAACTCGAGTAGTCGACGGGGACGTGCGGCTGCGTCAGGGGGCTTTTGGTCAGGTACTGGTAGTTGTCGTTGATTGCATCGAAGACCTCGTCCTCCATGGCCGTGGCCGTTCCCTCGAGGAGCCACGCGTCTTCCCCGAAGTCATAGGCGAACTGGACCGCGTGAAAGAACTCGTGAGCCGCGGTGACCCTCAGGTTCTTTAGCGGCGTGAGGTTCGGGAACTCGGCTTGCGAGAAGTCGTTGTCGAGAACGCAATATGCGGAGACGTCCCAATAGGGGTAGTCGGCGGTCCCGACCCGCGAGGCGTTCGGGTCGTCGGTGGTGCAGTAGCCATACAAGCCGAGGGAGTCCTTGCCCACGTTCGCTAGATAGATGTCGGTCTTGTTGTTGCCGCCGTTCACCTGGGACCTGCCGTCCGGCTTGGGCTTGCGGTAGCCGAGGTCCCGGATCTCGACGTCCCACACCTTGACGAAGGTGGCGATGGTCTTGTCGACCCAATCGGGCCTCCCGTTGCCGTTCGCGTCGCGCTGCGGCGGGGCGTGCTGCCCGCGCTTGGTCCAATGGAAACAAAGCGGCATATCGCGTCGGCACTTGCGCTTGCGAGGGGCATCTCCGTAGGAGACGCCGCTGAAGGGGTTGTAGCCCCCTGAAGGTCGACCTAGCACCTGCTGGGCCGTCTTCTTCTCCGAAGGGGACAGCCGGCTCAGGCTGAGAGCCAGGGTCCGGAGGGTGTCCGTAGCCTCGCGGGGGTCCGCGGGCGCGACCTCGCCGTAGCGGGATTCGACCTCTGCCCGGTTGAAGATGGCCCGGGCACGCTCCAAAGCGTGTTGGGCGGGGGTTATCTCCCCGTTGGCGAGCGCTCTTCCGAGCGCGTCAGCACGGGCCCCGGCTCCCGGTGGAACCTTTCCGTTCCCTCTCGTCGACCGAGGCTCTGCCCCGGCTACCGGCGCGACGAGGCAAAGGCAGGCAGCGACGGCGATCGCCGCCGGGCGTAGATGTGATCTCACTAGGTACCTTTCGACGTGCCAAATGTCCGAGTTGAGCCCCTGGTCCATATAACGCCCGCCGGGGCCTCTCTGTTTCCTTCTGGCGGCCGTATCCTTGAGTGGTCGACCGGTACCCACTGTGGACTGGAGCGAAGGATATGGGAAGGCATCACCCCTATGGGGGATCAGCGGCGCATGCGGCCCCCGAGAAGTCGGGCATCCTCGGTCGCGTCGCCCTCGTAGGCGCCGGGCGGGTCGGTACCGCTCTCGCTGAGCTCCTCAGGCGTCGGGGGCACCCGGTCGTGGCCGTTCATTCACGTTCCAGAGCCTCTGCCGAGAGGGCCGCTGCCCTGACCGGCGCGCCCGTTTTCGCCACCCTCGACGAGCTTCCCCCTTTCGACCTCGTCTTGATCGGAGTGTCCGAGACCGCGATCGCCACAGTTGCGGACGCTCTCGCCCGAGCCCGCCCGGGCCTGGACGGGGCTCACGCGCTGCACTTTGCCGGAGCGCTCGGCACCGAGCCCCTGATGGCCCTTGCAGGCGCCGGGGCGGCGGTGCTCGCGCTTCACCCCGTGCAGGCTTGTCCGAGCGTCGAAGCCGGGCTGGGGCGCTTGCCCGGGTCTGCGTGGGGGGTCACCTGCGCTCCCGGCGACAGGGCGTGGGCCGGCAGGTTCGTGGGCCTGCTCGATGGCACCCCGTTCCACATCGACGAAGCCGATCGGGTGCTATGGCACGCGGCTGCGGTGGTCACCTCTAACGGCATCGCGGCCGTCATGGGCCAGGCCGGGCGGATCCTCGAGCAGCTGGGGTTCGGTTCCCCCGGGGAGATCCTCGGCCCTCTCGCCGAGGGCACGGTCGGGAACGTCCTGGGTGGAGGCATGTCACCGGAGACGCTCACGGGGCCGGTCGTGAGAGGGGAGGCCGGGACCGTGGCGGCCCACGTACGAGCCCTGCAGCACGCCGCTCCCTCTCTTCTCCCCGGCTACCTCCATGTGGCCCGGGCCATCCTCGAGACGGCGGTGACCTCGGGCCGGGCGGACGGGGAGGTCGAAGCCCGGGTGAGGTCGGTTTTGGGGGCCGAGGCCGGGGCGGGCCGGCCATGATGATCGCCCGCACCCGTGGCGAGCTCAGGGAACTCACCGGGTCTGGGGACGGGATCGCGTTCGTCCCCACGATGGGAGCCCTTCATGAAGGACACCTGTCTCTCGTGCGTGCCGCGGCTGAGGTAGGTGGGCCGATCGTCCTCAGCATCTTCGTCAACCCACTCCAGTTCGGGTCGACCGAGGACCTCGCTTCCTACCCACGCGACGAGGACCGGGACCTGTCGCTGGCAGGCGCGGCCGGGGTGGACGTAGCGTTCGTCCCGGCCGCCGAAGAGATCTATCCGAGCGGAGGCTCGGTGACGGTTGACGCCGGCCCTCTGGGACGCATCCTCGAGGGGGCCGCGCGGCCGGGGCACTTCCACGGAGTGGCGACGGTTGTTGCGAAGCTCTTCAACCTGGTCCGGCCCCGCTACGCTTTCTTCGGGCAGAAGGACGCGCAGCAGGTGGCAGTGGTCCGCGGGATGGTCCGAGACCTACTCTTCCAGACCGAGATAGTGGTGGGCCCTATCGTTCGAGACGTGGACGGACTGGCGCTCAGCAGCAGGAACGCCTACTTGACGGAGGAAGGCAGGAGGCGTGCGCTCGCCCTATGGAGCTCCCTCCGGGCGGGGGAGAAAGCCTGGCGCGCCGGCGGCTCGCCTCAGGAGGCGGAGACCGCGATGCACGAGGTGCTGGCGGTTGCCGAGGGGGTCGAGCCCGACTACGCCGTAGCCGTAGACCCGGACAGCTTCGTTGCCCCCCCTGAGGGAACGGACGAGGTGCTGCTACTGGTGGCGGCTCGGGTTGGCACCACCCGGCTCATAGACAACCTTCAGGTCACAAGAGACCGGGATTGATCAGCGTCAACAAGGAGAGGGAGACCTGATGCAGCGAGTGATGATGAAGTCGAAGATCCACAGGGCGACCGTGACGGATGCGAACCTCGCCTACGTCGGAAGCATCACCATAGACAGGGACCTGATGGACGCCGCGGGCCTGCTGGAGTACGAGCAGGTCCAGGTGGTCGATGTCGACAACGGTGCGAGGTTCGAGACCTACGTGATCGAGGGGCCGCGCTTCGAGACCTACGTGATCGAGGGGCCGCGCGCCTCTGGGGTCATCTGCTTGAATGGAGCGGCTGCAAGGCTCGTCCAGAGGGGAGACAAGGTCATCATCATCTCGTACGCAGTCTTGGACGAGGCCGAGCTCGCGGGCTTCAGCCCCACGGTCGTCTTCGTGGACGAGGCGAACCGTCTCTCTCACGCGTCCGCCGGTATCTAAGGTGTTGCTCGCCGTAGACGTTGGGAACACGCAAACCCATCTGGGCGTATGGGATCGAACAGACCTGAGGCATGAGTGGCGGGCGGCGACAGATGCTCGCCGTACCGCCGACGAGCTCGCCCTGCTGTTCGGGGGGTTCCTCGGGACCGGAGGCCTTTCCTTCTCCAGGGAGATCACAGGTGTGGCCATCTCTTCCGTGGTGCCGAGGTCGACGCAAGAGCTCCGGCAGATGACCGAGGACTACTTCGGGTTCCCGGCCGTCGTGGTGGAGCCCGGCGTAAAGACCGGGATAGCGGTGCTCACCGACAACCCGAAGGAGGTGGGCGCGGACCGGATCGCGAATGCCGTCGCTGCCCACGACATGTTCGGGAGTCAGCCGGTAGTTGTCGTTGACTTCGGCACGGCCATAACGGTCGACGCGATCTCGGCGAAAGGCGAATACCTCGGGGGCGCGATAGCCACAGGCCTCGACACCTCCGCAAGTGCGCTCTTCTCTTCGACGGCCCAGATCACGAGGGTCGAGCTCGTGGCGCCTCCGTCGGTGATCGGCAAGAGCACCGTGACCAGCGTTCAAGCGGGGATCATGCACGGTACGGCTGCGATGGTCGACGGGCTGGTGAGGGCGGTGATCGAAGAGCTGGGCGGGGACGCGCGGGTGCTGGCGACCGGGGGCCTCGCACAGGTGATCGGTCGTCTCTGCACCTCGATCGAGAAGGTCGAGCCGATCCTCACTCTGACCGGGCTGCGTCTGATATTCGAACGCAATCACGTGGGCCGCGGGTGAGCGGCCCGGGCGCTTATCCCTACAGGTTCGATCGCACCAGCACGGCCGGAGCCCTGAGGGAGCGTTTCGCTGATCTCCCTGCAGGGGAAGAGGCCGGGTTCACGGCTCGTCTCGCCGGCAGGCTCCGCACCACCCGCGAGCACGGCAAGATCGCCTTCGCCGACCTCGAGGATGCGACCGGCCGGATCCAGCTGTTCGCTCGCCAGAACGTGTTGGGTGACGAGGGTTTCGGAACTTTCCAGCACCTGGGCGTGGGGGACATCGTGGGAGCCGAAGGCGGAGTCATGATGACCCGTAAGGGAGAGCTCTCGCTCAGCGTGACTAACGTGACGCTTCTCGCGAAATGTCGGCGGCCGATGCCGGAGAAATGGCATGGGATGACCGACGTCGAATCCCGCTATCGGCAGCGTTACCTGGACCTCATAGTCAATCCGCAGGCTCGCCGGATGGTCGAGGCACGGGCCGCCGCGAACGAGGCGGTGCGCTCCTTCCTCGGCACCAGGGGGTTCTTGGAGGTCGAGACGCCGCTCCTTCAGCCGATAGCCGGAGGCGCAGTCGCTCGCCCCTTCATCACGCACCACAACGCACTCGACATAGATCTTTACCTTCGTGTGGCACCCGAGCTCTACCTCAAGCGTCTATTGATCGGCGGCCTCGAAAGGGTCTACGAGCTGAACCGGAGTTTCCGCAACGAAGGAGTCTCGACGAGGCACAACCCGGAGTTCACGATGCTCGAGGGATACGAGGCGTACGTCGACTACGACGACACGATGGCCCTTGTGGAGGATCTCGTGCGCGCGATCGCACAAGCGGTGAACGGGAGCCTCACGTTCGAGGTAGCCGGATCGGTCATAGACCTTGAGCCCGCGTTCCGACGCGTCACTATGTTCGAGGCCATCGAGGAGGCGACCGGGGTCGATATCTCTGATGTGTGGGACCCCGCCGACCCAGCGGGGCTCAGGGAGCGGGCGACGGAGTTGAACCTGGAGCTCGCACCTGCGGCGACCTCGGGCGTCATCGTGATGGAGATGTACGAGGAGCTCGTGGAGCGCAACCTCGCGGGCCCCGCCTTCGTCGTTGGCTTTCCCAAGGACGTGTCGCCGCTGGCGAAGGACCATCGAAGCCTCGAAGGGTTCACGGAGCACGCTGATCTCATCCTCGCCGGGCTCGAGATCGCCCCGATCTACTCTGAGCTGAACGACCCCGACGAGCAGCAGAGGCGTTTCGAGCAGCAGGCGGGTGCCCGGGCCGCGGGCGACGAGGAGGCAGCGGTCCCCGATGCCTCTTTCGTGGAGGCGCTGGCTTACGGGATGCCCCCCGCGGGCGGGTTCGGCCTCGGGATCGACAGGTTGTTGACGCTCCTCCTCGAGGTGCCCTCGATACGCGAGGTGGTTCTTTTCCCCACTATGCGCCCGGAAGCCTGAGGGTTGGACGATGCGCGTCCGCTCGTGTTTCCTCCTAGCCCTCCTTAGCATCTCCTCCCTCGTCGCCTGCGAGGGTGAGACCACCCCGCCCATCACTGTGGACCGCTCCCCGGTGTCGCGTCCGACCGGGGGTCGGGGGCCGGTGATCGGCCTCGTGGGGACGATGAGCGGGCCCGAGTCATGGAGGGGGACGGACGCCTTCGAAGGAGCAGACCTAGCCCGGCAGGCGTTGAACGCGGGTCTCGAGCCAAGTGATGAGCCTTTCGAGCTGGTGACCCTCGACGATCGCGGTGAGGCCGCCAGAGCTGCGGGTCTCGTGGCAGACCTGGCGGAAGACCCGAGGACCGTGGGCGTCATCTACGCCGGGCCTCTCGAGGGGATCCTGGGGGCGCGGGAGGCCCTCGCCGAGCACGGGCTTCCGGCGATCGTCTGTTACGGCGACCTTTACAGCTCGCGCCAGCTCGGCCCCGAGCTGTTCCAGGCGTCGCCTCCTTATCTGTGGCAGGCACGCCGTCTCGTCTCCTACCTTGCCTCCGACCGCGGTTACCGAAGGATCGGGCTCTTGGCTCGCGGGGGCGCGGATGGTGATGCCGCCGTCGCTTCGTTCCGGGCCGAGGTGGGACGAGGCGAGAGGACCTCGCTTCAGGTCCAGCGCTACGACGATGAGGCCGGGGTGGAAGCCGATCTGGGGGCCCTGCGCAGGGCGCGGACCGAGGCCGTGATCGTCCACGGGTCCCCGGCCACCTTCGCAAGGACCCTCGAGATTCTCGAGTCTCAGGACGCCTCCTACCGTTCCACCAAGGAGGCCCGCCAAGCTAAGCGGGGGCAGGAGTGGAGACCCCAGGTCGCCGGCCTCGATGGCGTCTTCGACCCTGCGGTGCAGACGGTCCCGAAGGCGGGGACGGTCGTTAGCGAGAGCTACGCACGCGGAGCTCACTACTTGCCGGTCCCGTCTTTCGTGAAGTTCCGCGAGGCTTTCCAGAGATGGTGGGGAGCGGCCCCTCTCGGCGCGGAGCTGAGGGCTTTCGACGCTGCGCACATGCTCGGTTGGGCGGCCCGCCGCAGGACCGGGTCGGAGCCGTTGGCGCGAACGCTGGAACGGCTGAGCGGCGCGAGGTGGGGAGGCCTCGACGTCAGCTTCGGGCCCGACGATCACACCGTCCTCGATGCGGTCTCTGTCGGCATCTGGACGGCGCCACATCCGGCCGCGATGGTGAAGGAGCGAAGGCAGCTCCCCGCATCGCTCCCCTGGGTCCCCCTCGCTCGCGGGTTCTCGACGAACGGACGCAGGACGGACATCCCCCGCAAGGATTGGCCGTTCCTGTTCACGGGTAGGTTCCCCCCTGGCTCCCCCGGTCCGGCGCCGTCCAGATCGATCTGGGGGGTGGACAGCGGCGGGAAAGATCCCGTCCATTAAGTTGTTTAGCTCTGCGATAGAGATGGTTATGACGGGCCCGTTCGTATAATCGATTCTAGGGACCTTCGGTATCGGGGCCCGAGTTGCACAAGGCGGCATCTGCGCCGCCGGAAGCCGTTAAAGAAGGAGGCACGGTCAATGTTCGAGCGCTTTACAGACCGAGCCCGCAGAGTGGTCGTCCTCGCGCAAGAAGAGGCGAGGCTTCTCAACCACAATTACATCGGCACCGAGCACATCCTGCTCGGGCTGATCCATGAAGGCGAAGGGGTCGCCGCAAAGGCCCTTGAATCACTGGGGATCTCTCTCGAGAAGGTCCGCCAGCAGGTTGAAGAGATCATCGGAGCGGGCCAGTCGCCCCCGTCGGGGCACATCCCATTCACGCCGAGGGCCAAGAAGGTCCTCGAGCTCTCGCTGCGCGAGGCGCTGCAGCTGGGCCACAA
>JAUJNU010000042.1:0-5852 GCA_030448085.1 Actinomycetota bacterium
CCGCGGAGCGAGGAGCTCGCACAGCTCGGCCAGGTAGCTCTCGATCCCCCCACGACCGGGCAGGAAAGACGACGTGACCATCAGCGCCCCAGGCATTGTCAGCCGAGACTATCGAGGGGAGCTAGAGGAGGATCGCCGGCGCGAGCTCCACTTGTTGGATGAGACCCTCGCGCACTGCCTGTTCGATCGCCTCGACCACGAGGGGGTCGAACTGCTGTCCCGAGCAGTGGCGGATCTCGGCCAATGCTGCTCTGGTGCTGATCCTTGGGTCGTAGGGACGAGTCGTAGTCATCGCGTCGAAGGCATCGGCGACGAGGATGAGTCGGCTGGCGAGCGGGATGTCCACGCCCGAGAGCCCGGTGGGATACCCCCGGCCGTTCCAATGCTCGTGGTGGTGCAGGACGAAAGGCACCAGGGGAGCGCAGCCGTTGGTACGGCTGAGGATGCCGGCCCCCTCTACGGTGTGGGCCTGGATATCGGCGAATTCTTCGTCGCTCAGCCCGCCGGGCTTGGTTAGGAGGCCAGGGGGCAGGGCCAGCTTGCCCACATCGTGCGCCAGCCCTGCGGCCCGCACGAGGTTGATCTCCCCCTCATCGAGCCCGATGACCGATGCCAGGAGACCCCCGTACGCCGAGACCCTCTTGGAATGGCCGGCGGTGTAGGGGTCGTGCCGACGCAGGGCCGAGAGGAGATCGTTCAGACAGGCGGCCTCGCTTGGTAAGCGGAAGCGGGGCCTGTTCATCCTCACGCCCCCCGCTGTTGCGATGCCCATCTGCCCGTTCTCCCGCTCGAGGTAACTAGTCCTTTTGGGCTATCGGCAAAGTGGTCATTTTGCTTGAGGCTTTGAGCCGGTTTTTTCCAGCTGGATTACGCTTGAGGCGTGGAAGAGGACAAGGCGGCGCGGGAGCAGGCGAGAGAGGACCGGCGACTGATCGAGAGGGCGGCCTCGGCGTTGGCCGAGATCGACCGGGGGCCGGGCCTGTCCGACGAGCACGCAGAGGTTCTGGTCGCTCTGAGGATCAGGCTGGAGGGTAAGCCGAGGGCGTCCCTCGAGGACCTCCTCAGCGCCGCCGGGGACCTCAAGGGGCGTAAGAGCAAGGATCTGGGCGACCTTCTTGGGAGCGGGGGCAAGAAGGCCGGAGGGGATTGGCCCGAGGTCAAGGACGACAAGAAGGAGTGGCCGGGCCTCTAGGTCCCTTCTTCTCGCTCCGCCAGGTAGCGCTCGAACTGAGCTGCGAGGCTGTCGCCCGACGGCAAGTCCCTGGCGCCCAGCTCCTCGGTGGTCTTCTCATCGGCTCGCGCCTCTAGCAGTTTCACGTAGCTCTCGACGTCCTCGTCTGCGGCCACGATCTCGCCCACTCGTTCTTCGTAGGCGACCGTTGCCCGCTCCAGCCCATCTATGTCCGCGGCCGCCTCGGCCAGAGCCACCGTCTGGTTCACCAGGGCCAGCGCGGCCTTCGGGTTCGGGTTCACGGCGAGGTAATGGGGAACCGCGGCCCAGAGGCTGGCCGATGGCAGGCCCGCCGCAGCACAGGCGTCGTGCAGCACGCCCACGATCCCCGTTGGTCCTTCATATCTGGAGTGGGTGAGCCCCAGTCGCTCCCTCAGCTCCTGGTCGCCCGCGGTTCCGGTGACGGGGACCGGGCGAGAGTGAGGTACGTCGGCGAGCAGCGAGCCGAGCGTGATCATCAGACGCACCCCGTGCTCCTTGGCGAGCCCGACGACCGATCGGCTGAACGTGCGCCACCTGTGATTCGGCTCCACGCCCACCAGCAGCAGGGCGTCGCGGACGCTACCCGGCAGCTTGGCGGCGAAAACGTCGTTCGCCGGCCAGACGATGCTCCTGGTGACCCCGTCGATCAGCTCGACCTGAGGCCGTACCGACTGGAAGTCGTAGAACTCCTCGGGGTCGAAAGACGCGATCCTCTTCCCGTCCCACACCCGGACGAGGTGGGACGCTGCGAAGGTGGCCGCATCTCCGGCGTCGTTCCACCCCTTGAACGCGACGATCATCACGGGGTCGCGCAGCCTTACCTCGGCGATCCTGTCTATCGGGTCTGACACTTGGCTAGGCTAAACGCGCCTGGACTCGTAGGCTTCCGCCGAGCTCGTTAGGGAGATTCCATCATCGCGTCACGGGATGCCATGTGGATGTGGAGCTTTCGCTTGATGCGCTGGAGGGCGTTGTCGATCGACTTCACGTGGTTTCCGAGGACCGACGCGATCTCCTCGTAAGACTTCCCGTCCATGTAGAGCCGCAGCACGTCACCTTCGAGGTCGGTGAGGTTCTCCTGCATCGATCTCCTGAGGGCCTCGACCTCCTCGGCTGAGATGACCAGCTCGATGGGATCAGATAGGTGGGAGGCAGGCAGGTTGTCCCCTACGGACTGATCGCTCGCCGGATCGTTGTACGCGGGCGCGTCGAGGGAGACGGAGGAGTTGAGGGGCTGGTGCTTCTGCCTGTTAGCCGTCTTGATCGCTGTGAGGATCTGGCGTGAGATGCAAAGCTCGGCGAACGCACGGAAAGGTGTTTCCTGAGCCAGGTCGAAGTCCCTGATCGCCTTGAAGAGACCGATCATCCCTTCCTGGACGACGTCTTCCTTCTCGGAGCCGGCGAGGAAGTAGGAGCGGGCCTTGGAGCGGGCGAAGTTCCTGTAGCGGGCCAGGAGGTCCGTCAGGGCGCGATCGTCGCCGCCGCGCACGCGCGCCACGAGCTCATTGTCGCCGTCCATGTGGACGTCGGCGATCTCATCGGCCCAGATCCCCATCTACCGGTCACCCCGTCTTCCCCAGCACCCCGCGCGGGGGTGCTTCCACTGAAGGTGATTCTATTCTGTCTCTTTTAAAGGAACGTTTTAACCTGCCCGTTGTTCCCAACTTACACATGTTTGTCCCCTAGTTATCGTGGTTCCTGGAGGCGAAAGGGGGCTGGTGTCCCTCCCGGTCTTCAAAACCGGTGCGCCGGCGAAAGCCGGTGGGCGGGTTCGATTCCCGTCCGCCTCCGCTCCTGCGCTCCGTCCGCCTGCGGCGGACGGTGCTCGGAGACGGGCTTCGTGGTCGGCCTGCGGCCGCCCTAGGAGAGCGGCTGCGCCGCTCGCAGTTCTTTCACCGGCTTCCCGGGCCACTGGCGTCCTGGGTCAAGCCGCTCGGAGCGCTCCGATTGTCTCCTGGGAGAGCGGCTGCGCCGCTCGCAGTTCTTTCACCGGCTTCCCGGGCCACTGGCGCCTGGGTCAAGCCGCTCGGAGCGCTCCCGATTGTCTCCTGGGAGAGCGGCTGCGCCGCTCGCAGTTCTTTCACCGGCTTCCCGAGCCACTGGCGCGCGGGCTCCGGCTGATCAGGCGGACTCAGAAGGCGGAGTTCCGAGGTCCGGGCTCTCCCTCGAGGTTGAAGGTATGGGGGGATTTCGGTGCTCCCGGCCTCAACAGAGGCCTCGCGGGTGCCGATACATCCCTCGGGAGCATCCTCAGAAGGGGAGCCGAAGGCCTTGGGAGGCACATTGGAGCGCAGGAGGAAGCAGAGCTTTGTTTGCCTGCTCCTGGGCCTCGTGTCCCGGGGCCGGGGAGGGCCGGCACACCGGGGACCGTCGTTGCCCTCCGGCGGCGTTTCTCAGATCCTCACCTCTCACGCGTCCACCGGACTTCGCGTGGCAACGGTCTGTCTTCTCTTACTCGTGTTGTTGCCGCTCGATGCCCTGAGGAGCTATCGGCCGGCGTCCGCTGCAGGGGTTATCCAATATGGAGGTGCCATCGGCTCCGCTGCCGAGGGAACCTCGGGTACGTCGATCTCTTTCGGCGTGAGCGCATCGGTTCCCCGAGGCAACAGTGTCGTCGTGAGTTTCGGGATGAACGCCAACAGCCTTGCCGCCGTCTCGGCCTCGGACTCGGCAGGTAACGTTTATTCGGTCGACGCAGATTACGCGGTGACCAACAGTGTCAGGACGGTGATCCTCTCGTCCCATGGTGTGGCTCCGCTCCAGCCCGGCGATTCCATCACCGTTTCCCATCCCTCGACTGGAGCCCGCCTTGTCAGCGGCGCACACTTCTCTGGCCTGGCGGCGACAGGGGCTCTCGATCGGGTCTCAGGCGGCGGCGGGGACAGCACCACTCCCACCTCCGGGGCGACCGCGCCCACGACTCAACCCGACGAGCTCCTGATCGGCTCCTTCGTGGTTGCCTCTAACGCCACCTTCACGCCTGAAGGTGGCTTCGCCAGCATGTCCCGGGTGCCCGCCCCCTCGAATGGAAGTCTGAACAGCACCTACGCCATCGTTGCCAGCACGGGCTCCTTCGCGGCCTCCGGGTCCCTCAGTGCGAAGTCCCCTTGGGTAGCCGCTATAGCGACTTACAAGATGGACATGGATGCCCCGGTGCTTGCGATCTCCGAGCCCACCGAGGGGAGCTTCTCGAACGACGCGACGCCGAACTTCTCCGGGACCTCTGGAACCTTCGAGAGCGACTCGCAAGAGATCACGGTGAAGATCTACAAGGGGCAGTCGACGGTCGACGTGGTTCAGACCTTGACGGCCACCAGGGCGGACAACGGGACCTGGAGCGTCGCGGCGCCTACGGCGCTGGCCGATAACCTGTACACGGTCCAGGCCGAGCAGCGAGATGCGGCAGGCAACATCGGGTTCTCACAGCCGGTCAGCTTCAGGGTTGACGTGGACGTCCCCGACGAGCCGGTGGTGACCGGGCCGGCCTCTCCCGGCACCAGCACTACCGCCGAGTGGTCGTTCACCGGCGAGCCCAACGCGACCTTCAGGTGCGAGCTCAGCAAAGGGAGCCTGGTCATCTCCCCATTCGAGCTTTGCTCGAGCCCCAAGAGCTACACCCTCGTAGATGGAGACGGGGTCTACACGTTCAAGGTGAGGCAGATCGACCAGGCTGGTAACCGTTCCCCGGACGCCTCGAGCGACTACAGGCTCGACACCACGCCTCCGCAGACGACGATCGACTCGGCCCCCCCTCGGGTGACCACCGAGAGCTCGGCCACCTTCACCTTCTCCTCCAGCGAGGCCAACTCCACTTTCAGGTGCAGCCTCGATGGCGCTGCCTACGAGGCCTGCACGTCGCCGGTGACCAAGTCGAACCTCAGTGAGGGATGGCACATCTTCTTGGTGGTCGCGAGCGACTCCCTGGGGAACGAGGACGAGACCCCCGCCAACGCGTTCTTCGCGGTCGATCAGACCCCTCCTGAGTCGTCGGCGGACGCCCCGCAGCAGAGCCCCTCGGGGACCTTCGACGTTCGTTATAGCTCCGCTGACGCCGTGTCCGGCACCGCAGAGGTCGAGCTGTGGGTGCAGGGCCCGGGTGACAGCGCTTACAGCCTCTACGCGACAGATACCGCTCCCCTCGATGGGAAGTTCAGCTTCGTGGCTCCGGTCGACGGCACGCACAGCTTCTACACGAGGGCGCTGGACGCAGCGGGGAACTACGAGAACGCACCCACCCGGGCGGACGGCGTGACGTCGGTCGACACGAAGGGGCCGTCGACGACCATCGATTCCGCTCCCTCCAACCCGACGAGCGACCCGGTGCTCACCTTCACCTTCTCGGCCAGCCACCCGAACTCGACGTTCGAGTGCTCCCTTACCTACACGGGCGCCGACGCCTATGTCCCCTGCTCCAGCCCCGCGACCTATTCCTCGCCGGGGAGCGGGACCTACACGTTCAAGGTCCGCGCCACCGACCCGAGCGGTCGTGTAGGCGACCCCGCCGCCTACACGTTCACGTATGTGGCGCCGGTCACCACGACCACGACGATCCCCGAGACCACCACGACGACTGTTCCGGACACGACGACCACGGTCCCCGACACCACGACCACGGTCCCCGACACCACGACCACGGTCC
>JAUJNU010000042.1:5952-11610 GCA_030448085.1 Actinomycetota bacterium
CGGTCCCCGACACCACGACCACGGTCCCCGACACCACGACCACGGTCCCCGACACGACGACCACGGTCCCCGAGACGACGACGAGCACAGTGCCCGAGACCACCACAACCAGCACGGTCCCCGAGACCACGACCAGCACGGTCCCCGAGACGACCACCACCACCACCACCACGGTCCCCGAGACGACAACTACGACGGTTCCTCGCCCGAGCCCTCAGCCCACCTCTGACGGCTCGGGCGGGGCTACCGCTGTGGTCGTGCCGCCGGACGATGAGGGCCCCAAGGGTGATGGGAAGAAGCCGACCCGCGCTCCGAGCCGCAAGCCTCAGCCGAGCAGCGACGCCTCGGAAGTGGTCTCTTCCCCGGCCACCCCCCCGACCACCCCGGCTGAGCCGGCGGACCCGAGCTTCAGCCGTCTCGCGGCGGTCGCTCTGCAGACGTTCGCCTTCCCGCTCCTGCTTGCGATTATCGTTGGGCTGTATGTTGTCCTGCAGCACTGGTTCGACCGGAGGGATCCGAAACTGGCCGTAGCTCCCGTTCACTCGAATCACGATCTTGCTGCGTTTGGATGAGAAGCGACGCCCTTAGGGCGAACATGAAGGGTCCGCTTCCCAGCGAGATGGTCTCGTTGGCTGAGCGCCTGTCGCACATGCTCGTGGTGCGGACAACGTTCGTGCTTGTCATCTTGTCGTCGGGTTTCTTCGGTGTCCGAGTAGTAGGGGTCGCATATCAACAGGTCCTGATCCTCAGCGCCCTCTACCTGTCACTGGCTTTGGCTATCGAGGGCTTGAGACGGTCGATGCGGAGGAGGGGCCTCGTCCTTATCTCGACGATGCTGCTCATCGACGGGCTCTATCTCGCCTGGACGATGTACGCGTCCGGTGGTGCCCGCAGTCCGCTGAGCTTCCTCCTCTACGTCCATCTGATATCGGTAACGCTTCTAGCCTCCTACCGAACGGGCCTGAAGATCGCCCTGTGGCACTCGCTGCTTCTGTTCGTGGGGTTCTATTCGGAGCTCGCGGGCTTCCTCGATCCACTGGGACAGGCCGCGCGGAGCGCCCAGGAGGTTGCGGAAGAGTTCCGTGACGTCTCGATCTACTACGTGGTCGCCTTCTGGGTGGTCGCCATCGCGACCGTTGCCTTCAGCTCGCTGAATGAGCGGGAGCTAAGAAGGCGCGGCCTCGACCTGGAGGCGCTGTCGAACATGGCTGCGCAGCTGGATGATGTGGCCGAGACCTCGTCGGCTGCGGAGCGGCTGGTCGAGTGCGCCTCTGAGGCTTTCGGGTTTCCTCGGGCGGCGGTCTTGATCCACCGCTCCGGCGCGCTGAGAACCCTAGCCCAGAAAGGTTGTGCCGACGCGCCTCTGACAGCTGGGGTTGACCGGGCCATCCAGCGATGTTGGGAGGAGAGGCAGGCGATCGTGGTGCAACGCCCGGACGCCCGCCACAACCCGACGCTCGGATTGATGTTTCCGCAGGCGAAGCGCCTCGTGATCGTGCCGATGATCGTCGAGGAGGAGCGGATCGGGTCCCTCGTCGCGGAGGAGTCCCCCCGCCGGCGCTACCGCATCGACTCGAGGGTGCGGCCGATGGTGGAGCAGTTCGCCGCCCACGCTGCGCTCGTCATCAGCAACGTCCGCCTTCTGGAGCGGGTGCGAACCATGGCGGAGACGGACCCGCTCACGGGTATCCCTAATCGCCTCCTGTTCGACAGGACCCTGCGCCGGGAGATGAAGCGGGCGGATAGGACCGGAGAGGACCTCGGGTTGCTGCTGCTCGACATCGATCACTTCAAGAGCCTGAACGACCAGTTCGGCCATCAGGCCGGTGACGAGGTGCTCATGACGGTGGCCACTGCGCTGGCGCAGCACTGTCGTGCGTTCGACACCGTCGCACGCTACGGGGGGGAGGAATTCGCCGTGATCGTCCCCTCCGCCGGCATCCCCGAGTGCCTGGAGGCGGCCGAGCGCCTGAGGGCCGAGGTGGAGGGGGCTCCGACGATCGCGAAGGTTACGGTCAGCGTCGGTGTGGCCGCGTACCCGGAGGATGGAAAAGACCTTCAGTCGTTGGTGAAGGCCGCGGACGAGGCCCTCTACGCCTCCAAGCGGAAGGGCCGGAACCCGTGACGATGCCCGTACGGCGGCCCAGGAGAAGATCGGCTCTAGCCGCCAGCGCTTCTTGAGCGAGGCTCGGTGGAGCCTGAGCGCTTGCCTACGAGTAGACCTGAAGTACGACCCTCGGGTCGACCTGGTGGTTCGGTCCCTGCCCCCTCGCTTCGAAGCGTAGAGAGCCTCGTCCGCCGCCTGGATCAGGCCGGATGAGCTGTGAGCGTGCGCCGGGAACGTGGCCACCCCAGCGCTGATCGTTATCGGGATCACCGACTCGACCCGCGAGATCTCCTGGCGCAGCCGGTTCGCCGCCTGGAAGGATTGAGCGCGAGAGCAGTCCGGGAGTAGGACGGCGAACTCTTCTCCTCCGTAGCGGGCCGCGGTGTCGGACTCCCTTGCCTGGGTCCGGAGCACCTCGCCAACCCGGCGCAGGACGTCGTCACCCGTCTGATGGCCGTAGGTGTCGTTGAGGTTCTTGAAGTGATCGATGTCCAGCATGATCAGCGTCAGGTCCTTGTTGTATCGCTTCGCCCGGTCGACCTCCTGTTCTATTGCCCGTTCGAAAGAGCGACGGTTGGCGATCCCGGTGAGGGAGTCCGTCTCTGCCAATCTCTGCACCTGCTGCAGGAGCCACGCGTTGCGAAGTGCAAGGGCTCCGTGTGAGGCGAATTGTCCCGCCAGCGTGATCACTCGCTTTTCGATGAGGGAGCCGTGAACCGCGGGTTGCTCCACTACGAGGACCCCCAGGGGCTCTCCGTCGGCGATCAGCGGGACGACCATCAGGTTGCGAGCAGCAGGCAGAAGGCTCGCCAGGGTTGGGTCGAGCTGCTCGTCGAGGTGATCGACGAGCACCGGCTCTCGTTTGGTCCAGGCTTTGCGGATCACGTGGTCGAGGTGAAGGGTTTCGCCTGGAGGTCTCCGGCTTTCCCGCCCGGCTAGGAATGTCAGGACCCCCTCCGGTGCGGCCAGCACAACCCCCCTTTCGAAGCCGAACGACGCGCACACCTTGCCGAGGAGGGTTCGCCCCACCTCGACGGAGCCGCGCGCGTTCTCCAGAGACTGCGTCAGTTGTGCGAGGACCTCGAGATCGCCCTTGCGGCGTCTCAGCTCCCTTTCGTTGAGGGACGAGAAGGGGACCGTCCCGACGGTCACGAGGGCAAGGGCCAGCGTGTTGAAGATCAGAGGCTGATAGATGGCCAGGCCCCCCCGACGGGCTGCATCGGTGAAGGTGCCGTGAGGCTCCAGGATCCCTGTCAATTGCGCATGGAACACCCCGAACAGGAGCAGGAGATGCAGAACCGCGGTCCTCGAGCCAGCTTTGGGCGAGACGAGGAGGATCACCGCGATGACATGGGTGTAGAGCAGGAAGCGAAGGGGGCTCTCGGTCGCCCCGCTCACGTACGTCACCCAGGCCAGGAAGGCGGCGTCCAGGCCCAGCCCCGTGGCCAGGACGAGCCTGGAGCTCTTCCCCCATCGTCGGAACAGCTCGGTCAGTGCCACCAGCCCGAGGTAGAGGGGGACCGCGAGGGTCACGTCGTCGGTGTCGATCCCGATCTCTGCGGACGCTCCGAAAGCCGCCGCCGTCACTATCCCTACGAACACGAGCCGCAGGGCCTGGAGCCATCCCATGCGTTCGACAGAGAAGGTCTCGGCGGGGCGCGCCGTGGTGCCCGCCGAGGATATGGGTGCTGTTATCGCCTGAGTTGCCACTGCGATATCGTCATCGACTCCGCCCGGTCTCTCCTTGAGCATCAGCTCATCTTCGCCGAACGAACCTCCAAACGCGTGGAAGCCGGAGCTTACGGCTGATCCTCGGCGAGTCCTGAGCAGGCTGTCTTCACTTGGCCCCTCCAGGCTTGTGCCGACTATGTGCGAGATTGCAGATCATGTCCGCGGTTGACGGGTGGTATCTCATGAGCGTCCCCGAGCTAGAGGCAAGCCTGAAGGCGTGGCGGTCCGGGGACGAAGGAGCGTTCTCCTCCTACCCGCGGCTCGGAACGGATGAGGCGCTTGCATACCGGGACCGGGGCAACGTTCCCGACGCCGCTGGGCGAACCCTTCGGATGGTTCTCTGGGTGAAAGACGAGAGCGAGCTCGCCGATATCGAGGCGAGGCGCTTGGCTCTCGAGCCCGATCACCATTCGGCCCCCCGATGGCGCAGGGAGGGGTCCAAGCCCGTTCACGTGGTTCCTTTGCGCCCCCCCGAGCTGGAGGGGACCTCCGGGCCTTGGTGGCAGGAGCCGGAGGTGGGCGCGCTCGAGGAGGAATGGCGGGCGAAGGGCACCATCGGGGGCCTTCGGGCCTCGGCCGACTACAGGAGCTTCCTCTACAAGACGGTGATCTCGCTGCGCCGGGCCGGTGAGGAGGTCAGCATCGCCTCGATCTGCGACTCGCTGGCTCGCTGGTTGGGAGCGGACGAGGTGGCACGGATCCGGGGAGACCTGGAGGAGGCAGCAAGAAGGGGCCCCTGAGGGCCCCTCTTGAGTTTCGTCTGCGGGGTGCCCTAGATCTTGTTCTGGTCGATCTCGCCTCGCCAGGCGCCCGTTTCGCTGCCCTGGCTCTCGATGAACTCCTTGAACCGGCCGAGGTCTCCCTTGACCCTGCTCTTCACGATCCCGAGCGCGTCTCCAGCTTTCTCGACGATGCCCTCGGGCTCGAACTCGAGTTGCAGCATGACTCGGCACGACGAATCGCTGATGTAGTGGAACGTCACGACGCCGGCGTTGGTCGCCTCGCCGTCCGCGGCCCAGGCGATCCTCTCGTCCGGGAGCTGCTCTGTGATCGTGGCGTCGTACTCGCGCCTCTGGCCGGCGATCGAGACCTCCCAGTGAAGCCTCTTGTCATCGAGCTGCGTGATCTTCTCCACGCCCTCCATGAAGCGTGGGAAATCCTCGAACTGGGTCCACTGGTTGTACGCGGTTCGTACCGGGACGTTCACCTCTATCGATTCTTCGATCGTAGACATGACTCTCCTCTCGTGCGGGTTCCCTGGTCCGTGCCTTTCCTACCCCGCCGGTCTCCCCCCTCAAACGGCGCCTCCCGGCGGGTGTCAGCGGGGGCGAGGGGGGTAAGAAGCTCTTGCCCGACCGTGGAAGGACGTGTCATGCCCCGACTGAGAAGAACAGACTGCTCCATCGCAGGGATCTCCCGAAGACGGCGCGGGCGCGGATTCGAATACCTCTGGGACGGCCGTCGGGTCGAGGACGCGGAGACACTTGCCCGCATCCGCAGCCTCGGGATCCCTCCCGCCTGGAAAGAGGTGTGGATCTGCCCCTATCCGAACGGGCACATCCAGGTGCTGGGCACAGACGCCGCGGGCCGCAAGCAGTACCTCTACCACCCCCACTGGCGGCTCCGCAGGGATCAGGAGAAGTTCGATCGGATGATCGAGTTCGCCGAGGCTCTCCCGGCAATCAGGACGGTCACCGCGCAGCACCTTGCGCTCGAGGCGATGCCGCGCGAGCGAGCCCTTGCGTGCGCGGTGCGTCTGCTGGACCGAGGTTTCTTTCGCATCGGAGGCGAGACCTATACGGAGACCAACGGGAGCTTCG
>JAUJNU010000043.1 GCA_030448085.1 Actinomycetota bacterium
GATCTTCCCGAGCGGCTCTCCCATCAGATCCCTGTCCTGGGTGCCCGTCGAGCCGTCCGTGACGATGCACATCGTCACCTCGGCCCCCTGATCTACCCACGCGGCGACCGTGCCGGCTGCGCCGAACTCGACGTCGTCCGGGTGGGCCGAGACGACGAGGGCGCGCCAGGGGGCCGGGGTCATGCCGTATGCAGGACCAGGAGATCGGTTCTCGAGTGATGTGACAGCCGGTGAGGCACGTTACCGAGCATGAATCGCTTGGGCCCGCTCATACCGACGCTTCCCACGGCGACCAGGCCTATCCCCTCGTTCTCGGAGATCGACAGCAGCTCCTCGGCCGGGTTGCCCTCGACCGCCCGGAGCTCGGGGGCCACGCCGAACTCGTCGGCGCGTGACATGGCTCGGTCGAGGATGTCCTCGGCCTGAGTCGCCCCCGCGATGCGCCACTTGAACTCGTCCGGGACCGAGCGGGTTGACTTCCCGGCGCTCCACTGCGTTATGGCCTCTTGCGACCCTGCGGCCCGGAGCCTGTCCATCTCCTGGTCGGAAAGCGGCTCGAAGATGCACACGATCAATAGCTCCGCACCGAGACGGCCGGCGAGATGGCTCGCCATCTGAACCGCCCTCATGGCCGTCGCCGATCCGTCGGTGCCGACGAGGATCTTGGAGTAGCCGGCCACCCGTTCCCCCTTGTCGGTCTTGACGATCAAGAGGTCCTTGTTCGAGTGATGGGAGACCTTGTTCGGGACGTTCCCCAGCATGAAACGGCGCGCGCCGCTCATCCCGACACTGCCGACGACGAGGAGGTCCGCGCCTATCCGGTCGGACTCCGCCAGCAGCGCCTCAGCCGGGTTCCCGGGAACGGAGTAGGCCTCGGCACCGAAGGTCGCGCCCAGCTCCTGCAACTGGGTACCCGGGTCGGCCCCCACGTGGAGGAGGACCAGCTCGGCATCGAGCCGGGAGGCGAGAGCAGCAGCGTGCTCGGCCGCGATATGAGCTGTGGGCGATAGGTCGGTGCCGACCACGATCTTCTTGTACATGGGATCTCCGCCCTCTCCGCTAACCGATCTGCCTGATCGCAAGGGTGCAGCGGGCTACGGCCACGAGACCACCCTCTTGGTCAACGATATCTATCGACCAGACGTGAAGCGACCGTCCCTTCCGGATCGGGGTGGCCACCGCTCGAACGAGGCCTTCACTCCGCCCGCGCAGGTGACTGATGTTGAGGTCGGTGCCGACGGCAATCTCCCGGGCCTGATCGCAATTGAGGTACGCGCCTATCGAGGCGGCGCTTTCGGCGATGACCGCGGACGCGCCCCCATGAAGCAGCCCCATCGGCTGCCTCACCTTGGGCCCCACCTCCATCTCGAGGACGACCCGGTCGGGAGTCAGCTCCAACGCGCGGATACCGAGGGCTTCGTGGATGGTGCCCTCGTATGCAGAGATGTCCCACATGCCTTTCACGAGGCAGAGCTTACGGATCTGGGCGGGCTCAGGCGCTCCAGCACGGCCGACCCCGTCGTCAGGCGGCGTGCTGGGTCTCGGCCGGCTCCTCCAGGGCGATCGCCAGTACCTCCGTCACTGAAGACACGAGATGCACCTTCATCTGCTCCCTGATCGTCTCGGGCAGGTCATCGAGGTCCCCCTCGTTGCGTTCGGGAAGGATGACCTCGGTGAGGCCCGCGCGATGTGCCGCCAGGACCTTCTGCTTTACGCCACCGATGGGGAGAGCCTTTCCCTGCAGCGTCACCTCGCCGGTCATACCGACGACCGAGCGGACCGGACGCCCGCTGAGAAGGCTGACGAGGGCGGTGGTCATGGCGAGGCCGGCCGAGGGCCCGTCCTTGGGGACCGCGCCTGCGGGAACGTGGACGTGGAACCGCTTGTCCTCGAACCCTTCCGTGAGGCCGAGATCATCGGCGTGCGAGCGGACGTAGGAGAGAGCGATCTGAGCCGACTCCTTCATCACGTCGCCGAGCTGACCGGTCAGCGTGAGACCCGGGTCGCCGTCCATGACGGAGGCCTCGATGAAGAGAACGTCGCCGCCGGTGCCGGTCACGGCGAGGCCGGTCGACACACCCGGGATAGAGGTTCGCTCGGCCGCTTCGAAGTGGAACTTGGCCCGTCCGAGATGAGTGCGCACCTCGTCCTCGCCGATCACAGCCAGCGGCGTGATGTCGCCGCTCGCTATCCCGACTGCGGTCTTGCGGAGCACCTTTCCGATCTCGCGCTCGAGGCTGCGGACGCCGGCCTCACGGGTGTGCTCGGAGATGATCTTGCGGAGCGCGGCCTCGGTCACCTTCACCTCACCCTCCTCGAGCCCGTTCCTTACGACCTGACGGGCGAAGAGGTGGTCGCGGCCGATGGCCAGCTTCTCTTCCTCGATGTAGCCGTCGAGGCGCACGAGCTCCATGCGGTCGAGAAGGGGGCCGGGGATCGTCTCCGCAACGTTGGCCGTCGTGATGAAGAGCACCTCCGAAAGATCGAGGTCGACCTCGAGGAAGTGGTCGCGGAAGGAGTGGTTCTGCGCCGGGTCGAGGACCTCGAGCAGTGCCGAAGACGGGTCTCCCCGCCAGTCGCCCCGACCTTGTCCACCTCGTCCAGCATGATCACCGGGTTCTTGGTACCGGACTCCTTGAGGGCGCGGACGATGCGGCCGGGAAGGGCCCCGACGTAAGTGCGGCGGTGCCCCCTGGATCTCTGCCTCGTCGTGGATACCGCCGAGTGACACACGAGCGAACTTGCGGCCGAGAGCGCGGGCGACCGACTCACCGAGGGAGGTCTTGCCAACGCCGGGAGGTCCCACGAGCGTGATGATCGTCTGGAGCCGCGGCCCCCGGACGCCTGCATCCCCCGCTCCTCACGCAGCTTCTTCACCGCGAGGAACTCGATGATGCGGTCCTTCACGTCCTCGAGCCCGGTGTGGTCGGCGTCGAGGACCCGCCTCGCCTCGGCGACGTCGAACTGATCCTCGCTACGAACGTTCCAGGGGACCTCGACCATCCAGTCGAGATAGTTGCGGATCCAGCCGTGCTCCGGGCTCTGGTCGCTCGTCCGCTCGAGCCGGCCCAGCTCGCGCTCGACCTCCTTGCGCACGTCCTCGGGCATGTCCGCCTCTTCGATCTTCGTGCGGTACTCGGCAACTATGTCGTCGCCGCCCTCGCCCAGCTCCTTGTTGATGGCGGCGAGCTGCTGCCGGAGGATGAACTCGCGCTGGGTCTTCTCCATCCCCTCCGAGACCTCTTTGCGGATCTTGTCCTTGAGCGAGACCTCGGCAAGGTCTTCCCTCGTCCACTCGATCAGCTTCGTCAGGCGCTCGCCGACGTCCAGGGTCTCGAGCACCTCGAGCTTCTGGTCGTGGGAGAGGACCGGCGAGTACCCGCACATGTCGGCCATCTGCCCGGGGTGGGAGATGCCGCGCAGGAACTCGGCTATCGCGGGGCCGCCGCGGGTCTCGATCACGGTCTCGACGAGCACCCTGTACTCCCTGGCCAACTCGAGGTGGCGGGCCGGGGAGTCGTCGGGATCGGCGGCCGGAGTGACCTCGACCCAGAGGGCAGAGCCGGTCCCGGCCACCCCCGTCTCGATGACCGCTCGATGAAGCCCACGGACGACCGCTGCCTCGTCTCCACTGGGGAGCTTGCCGGAGTTCTCGACCCGCGCCACGGTCCCGATGCGGCCGTAACGGCCTTCCGTCCTAGGAACGAGAAGAACGGTTCCATCTCCCGCCTCGGCGGCCTGGACGGCCGAGCGGGACTCTTCTTGCTCGAGAGCGACCGTGACTACCATGTGGGGGAGGACGACACCTTCGTCGAGGGGCATTACCGGGAGCTGCGTCAGAGTCTCATTCATGCCCGCTGCAACGGTGGTGGAAGATCTTCTATTCCGCCCGAGGTGAGAATATGATTCATCTTTCAACTTTTATCGCATGAGCGGAGGTGGCGGGATGAGCGACACGAAGGAGCTGCTGGAACGATCGAGGACCGTGGCGGTGGTGGGCATCTCGCGCTCGCCCGACAAGCCTGCGGGCGGCGTCCCGGCCGACCTTCAGCGCCGAGGCTTCAAGATCATCCCTGTCAACCCGCAGGTCGACGAGCTCCTCGGTGAGAAGGCGTATGCATCACTGGGCGACGTGGAGGGGCCGATCGACATCGTCGAGATCTTCAGGCCGGCCGATGAGGCCGCGGGGATCGCAAGGGAGGCGGTAGAAGCGGGCGCCAAGGCGATCTGGCTTCAGCTGGGACTCAGGTCCGCAGAGGCACGTTCAATCGCCGAAGAGGCCGGCCTTGACTACGTGGAAGACCATTGCATGGCCGTCGAGACGAGGAAACACGACATCAGGAAGTAGAGCTGTGCTGGGACCGAACTTCCCGCCGAGGCGCCTCCTCGATGCCCACCAGCACGCATTCCAGCGCCCGCCCGACCGCAGCCAGGTCGCGCACCGACACACATTCGATGAGGTAGTGCCGGACGCCCGCTACGTGGGTGGGTGCCGCCTGCTCCAGCAGGCGCATCCCGGCCGGAGTGAGAACCGTGAAGAAACCCCTCCGGTCGAGGTCACAACGCTGCCTGGACACGAGGCCCCGGCTCTGGAGGCGGTCGACCGCGTGCGTCAGCCTGCTTTTCGAAAGTAGTGCCCTCTTCGAAAGGTCCGACATCCGCAACCGTCTGCCCGGGACTGAGGAGAGGTGGGCAAGCATCTCGTACTCGGGAAGCGAGAGCCCGTGCTCACGCTGCAGCTCTTCGTTCAGGCGGTCGAGAAGCGCCACCGAGCCCCGCAGCAAGCTACGCCACGCTTCCTGCTCCTTGGGGGACAGCCACTCAACCTCGCTCATCACCCCATCTTAGTTGAAAATCGAAGTATCCTTCCGGCTTAGATGAGCCCCTTCAGAAGCACGGCCGCTCCTCCTACCGCCGCGAGCCAGAGGACGCCTGTTCGCAGCCGATCCGGCGGAAGACGATGGATAAGCGGAGTGCTGAGCGCGGCCCCAATCACCTGTGCCGGGAGGAGCAACACGGCGAGGCGGAGGTGCCACCACTCCATCAGCCCGGAAGCTTGAACGGCGATGAGCGACAGGACGCTTCCTCCGAGGAAGACGGCAGCCAAGGTGGCTCTCACCTCTCGAGCGTCCCTGTCCCGATAGACGAGAGCGACCGCCGGGCCTCCGACGGCGGCCACGGTCGACATGAGGCCCGAGATGCCCCCGGCCCCCACCCGGGACGCCAGACCCGGCTCGAACCCATGGACCCTCCAACTGAGTAGGGCCGCCAACAGGATGGAGGCGCCGATGAGAACCCCGAGTGTCTCGGCGGCAACGACCGACAGCACTCCGAAAGCCGCGACGGTGCCTACTACTTGCCCCCCCATCATCTGCACGAGCCCGGGCCTATCGATCGAGGCCCGCTCCCGCAGGAGCATCCAGATCTGCAGGGGGATGCCGAGCAAGATGAAGAGACCCGGAAGAGATAGCGGCTCGATGAATGCGACAACGGGCCCGGCGACGAGAACGAAGCCGAATCCAAGGGACGCCTGGATGAGCGAGCCGACGGCAACGGCCCCCGCGACAAGCATCAGTTCGGCGAGCGTGAACGGGGGCATCGGCTCCACCTTGTCATACGAGCCACCCCGCCCCAGCCCGCGCCGGCGGAGGGCGGCCGGATATCCTGACCAGGATGGGGAACCTGGGCGAGGTCTTCGAGAAGGTCCGGCACGACGTGGCCGACCTCCTTCGCTCCCTCCCCCGGGAAGATCTCGACAGGCCGGTTCCGGCCACGCCGGGCTGGCGTATCCGGGATGTGGCGGCTCACCTCGCCGCCGATGCGGCCTACGCACGCGTGGGCAACTTCCCCAACGAGTTCTTCCAGGCCTTCGGTGACGAGGCCGCCGTGGTGACGCTGAACGAGTGGACGTCGACGCAGCTCGCGGAACGGGCGGACGCTCCGCTCGACGCGCTCCTCGACGAGTGGGAGGAGGCCGCTGCGGACGTCCAGAAGATGATGAGCGGGGAACTGGCGTGGCCGGAGGGTATGCCCTGGTTCAGCGATCGCGTGCTGTTGACCGACCTGGCGGTTCATCAACAGGATCTCTTCGGCGCCCTGGGGC
Source organism: Actinomycetota bacterium (assembly GCA_030448085.1). The sequence goes on from JAUJNU010000043.1 coordinate 6,104, forward strand.
AAGTCGGGGAACGCGAATCGCCGCAGGTGAAACTCGGCCTCAACGGATACATCGTGACCATGGACTTCCGTCTGCGTTCCGCTAGCGGCGACGCCATGAGGTTCGAGGCGGGTGAGAAGACATGGGACGTCGGCGGTGACATCCCCACCGCCACGGTCAGGGCGACGAGGTTCGAGCTCTTCAGGGCTATGTCCGGCCGCCGCAGCCCCGAGCAGATCAAGGCGTACGACTGGGACGGCGACCCCGAGCCGTTCGTCGCCTACTTCTATCCCTATGGAGTCAGGGCCGAAGCCCTCGACGAGTAGCCCGACCTACGAGAATTCATCGACTAGCGACCTCAGCGTCGCTTTACCGTCACGAGCCGTTCACCTCGTACCCCTACCTTGCCCCCGTCGAACACATCGTGGGACAAGGAGGTCCAATGACGAAGAAGCGAAGGATCGCAGTCGCCGCAACGGGGGTCGCGGCAGCCATCACACTCTTGACTCCAGCTGCGGCGGCTCCGCAGGCTGGGGACTCCACCGCCGGAAGCGGCGCTTTCCAGTTCGAGCCCCTGCCCTCCTCCGCGCCATGCACTGAAGGCGGGAACGGAAGGCAGCCGTTCGCTCTCCCGCCCGGGTACCAGCAGACCGTTATCGCCCAGGAAGGGGACGGGGGCACACGTGACCTGTGGGACATGAACACCCTCAACGAGACCGGACCGAGGGCCCGTAAGTTCCTGTACAGGACCCACGAGACCAGAAGCTACAGCCAGGTTTCCGTGACGAACCTCGAGACGGGCGTCACCCGCGTCCTTTCTGAACGCCCCGACTGGGAGCGCTTCGACGGGATCGTCTGGACCCCCTGGGGCACCATCTTGGCGGCGGAGGAGACCACACGGTCGGCCTTCCCCGATCCTGCCGTCCCCCAGGCGAACGCGGGGCTTGTGTACGAGATAGACCCGATCACCGGAGCTGCGGTGGCGCGCCCGGCGATCGGCTCCCGCTCGCACGAGGGGCTCAGGTTCGACGCGGAGGGCAACCTCTACGGAATCTCCGAGCGCGCCCCCGGGTACGTCTACCGATTCACGCCGGACGAGCGAGGCGACCTCTCGACCGGCCAGCTGTACGCCCTCAAAGTGACCGCTCCAACCGGTGACAGGACCGGCGAGGCCATCTGGGTGCCGCTCGACCGTGCGTCGGTTCAGGTGGACTCGGATGCAGCGGCATCGGCCGTAGGCGCTACTCCCTACCCGCGGCCGGAGGACGTTGAAACCGCCCGCAGCACCGGAAACAACCACCAGGGTGGTGTGAACGTCCTCTACGTCGCCATCACCGGCGAGGACCGGGTCCTGAAGATCGATCTGAGGGAGCCGAGAGGCGGCAGTGAGCACCTGACTGCCTTCGTCAGTGACTACGTGAGAGACGGCCTGAACGCACCGGCCGACTTCGACGCTCCGGACAACCTTGCCCTCGACCATGCCGGCAACCTCTACATCACAGAGGATCCGGGGGGCACCGCAGCAAGGGGAAAGACGCTGGGCGATGACATCTGGGTGGCCGAGCCTCGGCAAGGACAGCCGGCTGAAGGTGATCCCGCTGAACGCACGGTTCGCTTCGCAAGCCTCACCGACTGCGAGGGAGAGCCCACCGGCATCTATTTCGACCGGATCGCCGACATCCTCTACGTGAACGCTCAGCACCGCGGCGGGGATGGGGTCGACCTCGGCATGGCCATCACGGAAGTGGACGACGGCAACCAGTAGGGGTCGTGCTCACATAGAGGCCCGGGCCATCTGCCCGGGCCTCTTCCCGTGGGGCATCCTTGGGTCATGGCTCCCGGGCGACATTCCGACTCTGGCAGCACAAGCGTCTTTGCTCCGGCGGCTCCATCAGCCGCGACAGCCGCTAGTGGTGCCGAACGTCTGGGACGTTGCGAGCGCACGGGTGGTAGAAGAACTCGGGTTCCCCGTGGTTGCCACCTCGAGCGGCGCGGTCGCGGCATCGCTCGGGTACGAGGACGAGGACTCGATGCCGGCGGACGAGGCATTCGCCGCTGTTCGCCGCATCAGCAGCGCCGTCGCGGTCCCGGTCACCGCCGACATGGAGGCAGGCTATCGCCTGGAGCCGGAGGATTTCGTCACGAGGCTCCTCGAGGCCGGAGCCGTCGGCTGCAACCTGGAGGACACCGACCACCACGGCGGCCGGGATCTCGTAGATGCCGACACTCACGCGGCCCGGCTTGCCGCAATCAAGGAGTCGGCGAGGGCCGCGGGGTGGACATCGTGATCAACGCCCGAGTGGACATCTTCGGCACCGACCAGCCGTACGGGGAGGTGAAGGACGAGGGGCTGAGCCGAGCGAACGCCTACCTAGCCGCAGGGCGGGACTGCATATATCCGATCGCCTTCGCGAAGAGGCAACCATCCGGGACTTCGTCGGGCGGTTGCAGGCCTCGTGAACATCTTCTCGGAAGGCATGGGGGGCATCCTGATCGAGAAGCTTGCCGAATTCGGCGTCGCACGTGTCAGCTTCGCGGGCGAACCGATGAAGGTCGCTTACGGGGCCCTCTACGAGAAGCTGCAGGGCCTAAAGGAAAAGCTGCCCTAGCCGACTCCGGCCCTCCGTGGCCGCTTACTTCTCGTGGTCGCGCAGGTACCGATGTACAGCGGCCTCAAGGCTTCGGCCAAAGGTCCGTCGTCGAGATGAGCCAGGTCGTTCAGCAACGAAGACATGCTCATGACGTCGGCGTCCGCCGCCCGCAGGTCTCCCGCCGCGGCCTCGGCCGCCGGGACCGCCTCGACTAAACGCCACATGAACCCGACGTCCACGTGCCTCACCGCTCGGTGAACGGCTCGGTCGTGGAGCTCCTTCGTGCTCATCGAATCGAAGTCAGTGTGTTCCAAGGCCGCCCCTTCTCGTAGCTCGCTTCGGTGCCGGGAAGCTTAGAGGAAGGATCACCCGGTGGCCCCAGCGGCTCCCGGATGGATCAGCCCAATGCGCCGAGGAGCGAACCGATCGGCCCCTGAAGGCCGAAGCTCTCGGCTGCAGCCACAATCTCGTCCCGTGGGAGATCTCTCTGGGGTGGGTGAGGTCTGCCCGGCCAGAGGAAGGTCTGTCGCTATCCTCACGACCTTCCCGGCTCGCCTTACGTAATCGGCTTGGCGCTTCACCTTCCCCAAGGGAACGCTGCCGCCCGTGCCCTCGGGCACCTCGAGCATGGCTTCGATGCTCCCGTACCGGGTCACTAGGGAGGCGGCGAGCTTCTCCCCGATCCCCTTCACCCCCTGGAAGGCCATCGGAGGCGTCCCCCCGAAGGACGGCGTAGTCGAGGTAAGCGCGGCCGGGGATGCCGTACTTGCTCTCGATATAGGCCTCGTCGATCGTGTCCATCTTCCCGAAGCCCTTCACCGGGTAGAGGAGGCTGATCTTCGGACCGCGCACGAGCTGGAACAGGTCGCGTCTCCAGAGAAGATCACGACCCGGCCCGGCGCCTTCTCGGCGAGCGTCCCGATCACGTCCTCAGCCTCGTAGTCGGGATGACCGATGGCCGGGATGTACATCTCGAGGAAGCCGTAGAGGACCGGCACCTGGGAGGCGAGACGCTCCTCGGCTGCTTCTTGGGCACTGCCGGGCGCGGCTCTGAAGGCCTTATAGGACTCGACCAGCTCCACCCGCCAACTCGGCCGCCAGTTCTCGTCCGCCGCGCACGCAAGGTAGTCGGGGTCGTGGTCCTTCACCAAGCGGGTGAGCATCCGGAAGAACCCATGAGCCGCGTTGATGGGGCTGCCCTGGGGAGTCGTGACGGTGTCGGGCGTCGAGAAAAGAGCCCGGTAGAAAAGGCTTGGCGCGTCCACGAGGAGGGTTAGCGAGTCATCCATACCGGAAGCCTATGAGGACGACTTCTTGATGATCGGTCAAACGCTGTTGTGGGCTTCCTCCAGGGATTTGATGTCGATCTTGACGATCTGGAGCATCGCCTTCATGACCCTGTGAGCCTTCTCCGGGTCGGGATCTTGAAGCATCTCGATCAGAGCGGCCGGGATGACCTGCCAGGACAAGCCGTAGCGGTCCTTCAACCAGCCGCACTGGCTCTCCTCGCCGCCCTCGAGAAGCTTGGCACTCGTCCACTTCCTCCTGCGACTCACAGGAGATGAAGAACGAGACGGCCTCGGTGAACCTGAACTGGGGTCCTCCTTGCGTGGGGACTTTCCTGGCTCCACGGGCTTAGACGACGCCCGCGCAAAAACTCATCGAATTGAAACGGAATCGGCCCTCGGAGCGTGTAATCAGAGGATGCGTACAAGGGAGACCGACCGCGCCCAGTTCTCGGCCTTCTGCGAGCAGGAGTACCCCGGGCTAGTTCGAGCCCTTCACCTGGTGTTCGGAGATGAGCGTTTGGCCGAGGATTTCGCCCAGGAAGCGCTAGCCAGGGCCTGGCTCCGATGGGTGAAGCTCAGGCGTATAGGCCTCCCCACGGGGTGGGTGTACCGAACCGCTATCAACCTCGGACGATCGCATTTCCGCCGGAGGATGGTGGAGCGAAGGTTCGAGGATTCCGCTGGGGCCTCCGCGAGGGTTTATAGGGACCCGGACCCATCGCAGACGCTCGCCATCCATGAAGCACTGAAGAAGCTGGCCCACCGCCAACGGCTGGCCGTGATCTTGCGTTACTACCTCGGCCTCTCTGTGGCTGAGTCAGCGGCGGCGATGGACTGCCCGGAGGCAACGGTGAGGACTTTGTGCCACAGGGGTTTGGCCGCCCTTCGCAAAGACAGGAATATCGGCGAGATCAGGGAGGTGGAGTCCGGTGCCTGAGCGAAAAGGGTTCCTCGGCAAGATCGTCGAGGTTCCCCAGCGGAGCGTGAACATGGAGCGGGTCTTTGCGAGATCAGCCCGTCTACGCCGCCGCCGCATGGCTCTTGCCGTCGTGACCGGCGGCGGGGCGGCGCTCGCACTGACCTTCGTGGTGGCGGGTCCTTGGGCCAACTCTGGTCGCTCCCCGGACCCTGGTTTTACCGGTGGTCCGGCCGCTCCCTCATCCTCCTCGCAGGACCGGGCCGGGGTTTGCCCCTACCTCGACAAAGCCCCGACCTACCTCCCCTGGCTCGAACCCGGAGAGATAATCCCCCCACCTGAGAAGTCGAGGTTCCCCGGCGAGGCCGACTCCTCCTTGACCTGGTACGGGCCGTCGAACGACGACAAGAGCCCGTACTACGTGACTTTGAGGAACGATGATCGGCTCCATGTCGACCCCTCCGGCAAGGAGAGCGGAGTAAGGATGGATGGGGTCCCCGGAGCTTACGCGGCACCGGAGCCAAGGAACGGTGCCATCACGTGGGCCTTCGTCCCTGCCGCCCGTTGCAGCTTGGTGACCCTCGAACTGACGACTTCCGGGCGGATGACCGCCGGTGAAGCTCGCGGCGAGACCATCCGCGTCGCCCGATCCCTCGTAGATGCGTCTCCCCGGTAACGGATATTGGCCCCGGCCTCACTCTTGTCTCCCCGATCCTGCCGAAGAAGTGACCAGACTTTCGCCGGTTACCGAGCACTCAGGGGGGCACAACCCGAACGCGACTAGCGTGGGTGCTCCGCCGCCGAGCTGGCCGGTGAAGGAACAGGTCGTGGACGTGACGCACAAAGCCATCTATTCGTTCGCGACCGGATTGGTCGCGGACCGGATGATCTCCCGCGTGACAAGAGGTCCGGGCCGGACCAGTCACTAGCTCGGATTCTTCGCACCCTTCAGCCCTGCGAAGGACGTGGCCTTAACGACCCGGCAGAGTGCCTTTCTTCAGACGGAACACGTCCAGGCCACGCACCCGGTCGTTGGCGTAGATCCTGCCCCTGTGCCAGTAGGCCGACCAGTAGTTCGTGTAGTCCTTGCCCGTCCCCATGTAGTAAGCGATCTCCTTGGGATCCTCGATGTCAGAGAAATCCACCACATTCATCCCAGCGGCGTACCAGGAAGAAACCAGGATGTAGGTGTTGGGGATGAAGTTGAAGAGGTGAGCAGTGCACCAGGTCGCCCGCCCGGTAGCAGAAACAGGCGCCTGCCCCCGGGGTACGGAGTAGTAGTCGACTAACACAGGCGCCTCGATGTTCCTGATGTCGTAGATCCAGATTGCCCCGGTGGGACCACCTTCGCAATCATGCGTTTGGAAATTCTCGTCGCCGATAAAAGCGTATTTACCATCGTGGGTGATCGCGACCGAGTGAGGGAAGACCATTTGGCCGGCATGGGGGATGTGCGTGATCGTCACCGGGTTCTTGGGGTCGGAAACATCCCAGATCTGCGTCTCGCCCTCGCCCGCACAGAACGCGTACTTACCGTCCTTACGGAAGGAGAAAGTCAGGTCGTGGCAACCCAGAGGGCTCGGCTTATAGGTGCCGACGACCTTCGGCCGCTTCGGATCGGACACGTTCACTATCTGCTCGTTACCGCTGGAGTTGGCGAGCCCTCCCGGTGATAAGTACACGATCGGCTTGCCCGGGTAGACAGTGAGGGTGTGACTACCGCTGGGGATGTCGTTGACCGCGCCGAGCAGCCTCGGGCGCTTGGGCTCGCTCACGTCTACCAGCCGCATCCCGCCTCCGGTGCCTCCGCACATCGTCTCGTGGTAGGAGATGGCGATAAGCCCGGGTTCCACAACCGCGACGTCATTCTGCTCACCCGGACACTTGAAGAAGTTGACCTCGACATGCCCCCTTCGGTTCCTCAGCCGCTTGATGATGTGGACGCCGCCCTCGCCGCCTTGCTGCATGGCGTAGATCCACTTGCCTTGAAAGGCGATGTCAGTCCCACCCTTGAAGTAATCGTCGGCTGTCTTCGGGGGGTGGACTGTCCCCGGATAGGGAAAGGTGTAGGTGCGCCTTACGTTGTTGCTCTTCAGGACTTCGGCGTGCGCCGGCGTGAACAGAGCAGTCGTCGTCAACAACGCGGTCAACGCCGCTACGCGCATCAATCTCATATCGTTCCCCTCACCTGTTTGTCCACGTGGCCGCTGCCCGGCAACCCTCAGTGAAGATCGCCTAGCCCCTCAGCGGCATATCTTACTGGGCTGTCGCATCAATGCGAGCCGGGGTCGGACGTGACCCCTCGCTGTCTGCCGTGGAGCCTCAGGCGGTTATCGAGCATTCGGTGGCGGCCCCATTGGATGTTTCCGAGAACGCTCCGCACGCTTTTCGGCTATCCGTTTCCCCTCCAGGAGATGTTCCCGGACAAGGCGGTTGAACACCGGCCGGATGAAAAGCAGGGTTCGGAGCAAGCCCAAGAACCCATCCCCCGCTCCGATACGGCCTGAGTAGACCATCAAGGTGACTCGAGGTGACGGAGCCTCAAAGGCGATCTCTTCTTCGACCTCCTCGAGGAGCCCGCAGGCGAAGCGGTCTACGATCCCCGAGGGTGGGTGGGAGGTGACCAGGAGGGTGGGGGGTGTCGGGTGAGAGCGGTAGGGAGTGTCGTGCGGAGGGGGGTGGCGGGTGCGGGGGAGTGTG
>JAUJNU010000044.1 GCA_030448085.1 Actinomycetota bacterium
CCAGAGGGGATCGTGCCGCCACGTCGCTGTGAGCCGCTGCTCGGTGACCGGCTCCCCGTCGAACACATCTATCGCAGCCCCTCCGACCTGACCCGAATGAAGAGCCTCGGTGAGAGCGACCTCATCGATCAGGCCGCCTCGCGCCGTGTTGACGATGCGCACGCCCCGCGGGGCGGCGGCCAGCTCCTTGGCTCCGATGATCCCCATCGTCTCGGGGCTCTTGGGGAGGTGGACCGTCACGAAGTCGGATCGGCCGCAGACATCGGCCACCGTCGGCAGCAGCTCGACTCCCATCTGGGCCGCCCTCTGGGGGGCGACATAAGGGTCGTAGGCGATGAGGTGCATCCCGAAGGCGCTCGCCCGTTGAGCCACCAGCGTGCCCACCCGGCCGAGGCCGACGACGCCGAGCGTCTTGCCGTGCAACTCCACCCCCTGCCAGCGCTCGCGCTCCCAGCGGCCGGAGACCAAGGCCGAATGCGCCTGCGGGATGTTCCTCGCCTGGGCGAGGAGCAGAGCCAGGGTGTGCTCGGCGGCCGACAACACGTTCGACTGGGGCGCGTTGACGACGAGGATGCCGTGCCTGGTGGCGGCGTCGACATCGACATTGTCGAGCCCGATCCCCGCCCGCCCCACGACCTTAAGGCTCTCGGCACGCTCGATCAGATCGGCGTCGACCTGAGTTGCGGACCTCACGATGAGAGCGTCGTAGCGCCCGATGATCGCCCGCAGCTCCTCGGGGCCAAGCCCGGTTCGGACGTCCACCTCGAAGTGCTGACTGAGCTTCTCAAGCCCCGCGGCGGACAGCTTTTCGGTCGCTAGGACTCTCATGAGGCGCATCGTACAGGCGAGGCGCCCCCTCCTCCTCTGGGGCGCGTGCGGGTACCTCCAGCGGAACAAGCCCGGGCCGCTAATCTCACAGCGTGTCCATCCCAGCCACCTTGCGGCCTCTGCGGGTCGGGGAGATCCTCGACGTAGGGATAAAGATCTACCTGAAGCACGCCCGGACGCTGTTCAAGATCGTCATCGTCGTGGTTGCCCCGATACAGGTCTTGAGCCTTCTGGTCAGCCTTTCCACCGTGCCCGAGGCGTTCACCGCGCCGACCACCTACCAGCCCTTCAACACCGGCGAGATCTGGCTCTTCGGCGCGGGGGCCGTGATCATCGGGATCCTCAGTTTCCTCACCGTGCTGCTGGCCACGGGGGCCTGCTTCAAGACGATCAGCGATGTCTATCTGGGCCACGCCCCCGACGCCCGCGGGTCCCTCAGATTCGCCCGCCAGAACCTCCGGTCTCTCCTATGGGCGAACATCCTCGCTCTGCTGTTCATGACGCTGGGACTCGTGGCGCTCGTGATCCCGGGGATCTATCTGTGGATCGCCCTTTCCCTCGTATCCCCGGTAGTGCTCCTCGAAGGGTTGAAGGGGCGGCAGTCCCTCAAGCGGTCGAGGTTCCTCGTGAGGGAGATGTGGGGCAAGACCTTCGCCACGATCTTCGTGTCGTTCCTCCTCGCCATGGTCGTCTCGACCGTGGTCTCGGCCCTGATCAATGCCCTCGTGTTCGTGGGCGACCAGAACAGCCTGGTCCTCCAGGTCACGCTCAACACCATCTCCTCGACCGTCGCCCAGGTGATCTCCACGCCGTTCCAAGCCGCCATCCTCGCCGTCCTCTTCTTCGACCTCAAGGTCCGCAAGGAAGGGTTCGACCTCCAGCTCCTGGCGGAGCGGATGGGAGGCGGAGGGGCCGCCATGCCCCCGCCGGATCTGTTCCCGCCTCCGCCTCCGATCGACTTCGGCGAAAAGCCCCCCTACTGGCCACCCCCTCCTGGGTGGACGCCCGGCCCCCCCGCTCCTCCCCCGGAGTGATCGTCCCCGGCGGGGTGGATCCGGAAGAAGCCAGGCGTCTCGCGTCCGAGATCCTGTCCGAGCCCAGGTTCCAGGAGCCCTCCACCCCCCGCCCTCTCCGAGGGGTGCTGGAGCAGGTCGGTGGGTGGCTCCGTCCGGTCGTGGAGTCCATCGACGACCTCGTCTCTGCGCTAGGTCGCGTCCTTCCCGGAGGCGAGGCGACCGTCTGGACCCTTCTGGGGATGCGGTCGCCGCGTCGGCGGCGGTCGTCGCCGCTCACCTGGGGAGACGCCGCACCAGAGAGATCACGCAGACATCACAAGGGTGCCGGCGGAGCAACCAAAGGGATCTCGCCACACCAGCTGGAGCAGAGGCGGAACGAGCGGAGCGAGCGGGGATCTGGAGAAGGCGGTGCGGTTGCGGTTCCCAGGCTGGAGCTCCTCCGGCTGAGCCTCGCGCGGAAGATACGGCTGAGAGAGTCGACCACCTCACTGGAGATCTCTGCTTGCTCAACTCCGCTCGGAAGGTTCGAGGCGCTGGCCGCTAGCTTCGACGAGATCGTCTACGGACGGCGTCCGCCAACGGCCGCCGATCTGAGTGCGTCCAAAGAGCGGTGGAGGCAGGTTCTCTCGACGGCGGAGTGCCTCATGAAGAGGCGGCGCTGGATCATCGGAGTGGTCGGCGGGGTCATCCTTCTGAACGTGCTCGGCAGCTTGGTAGCGTCCCTCTCCGGCGCGCTCCCGGGCCTCCTTCCTCGTCTGCGCGACAACCCCCCGAAGGCCTTGCCGCATACGCCGAGCTTCTGACACGGTTCGGCCATCCCGTGGGAGCTGCGCCGACCGCTGGAGGAATCTCGCCTGGACCCGAAGACGACGGTCCTGCTCATGGACCCGGGCCACCTGCCCCCGGAGAGGCCCTCGAACGGTTGGCGGCGTTCGTGCGGGCCCGGCGGGCGCCTTGTCGGATCAATGGAGGCGGGCAGCGGTTGGACCAACGACATGGACGGAGTGCCGGCGTGGTCCGCAACTGGCGCCGAGGTTGTCGGAGCGAGCAAGCTGGATGGCATCCGCGAGGTAACCACCGCTTCGGAGGGGACCTGGAAGGGGCGAGCTCCGCCGAGTCCTGCTAGGGGGGCCAGCCGGCCTCGATCGCCACGACGGAGGGGCAGGGAGGCGCGGTCTTCCTCTCCTCCCCTTCAGAACCGTCTCCTTGCACAAGCCGACGACAACGCAGGCTATGGGCTGCTGCTCGCCGGTGAGGAGGGGCGGCCCGTGGTGTTGTTCGTCAAGAGCGTGCACAGGTACGGGCTAGGAGCGGTCTAGCCGCTATCCCGGATCGCTGGAGGTGGGCCTCCGCGGGCCTCGCCCTGGCGCAGGCCGTCTAAGCCTTTGCCAAAGGCCGAAGGCTCGGGCCCACGGAGGACTCATCGAGGGCGCTGCCGCCGGCGAGCACGGCCTACGACGAGGCCATCGCAGCTACACTCGCCCGCGTCGGGGGAAAGGGGGGAGTTTCCAGGTGAAACAACTGAGAGATGAAGTCGCGGCCGAGATCTCGAAGGTAGTTGTCGGGGCGACGGATTGGCTGGACCTGATCCTCGCCGCGATCGCCGTCAAGGGCCACATCCTCATGGAGGGGCCTCCGGGCGTGGCCAAGACACTGCTCGCGAACGCGGTTGCGAAGGCAATGGGGCTCGAGTTCCGGCGCATCCAGTTCACGCCCGACATGCTGCCCTCCGACGTCACGGGAACGATGACGCTGCGAGACAAGGACCTCGTGTTCCGTCCCGGCCCCCTCTTCGCGAACATCGTTCTTGGCGACGAGATCAACCGGACCCCACCCAAGACCCAGGCGGCACTCCTCGAGGCGATGCAGGAACGTCAGGTGACCGTCGACGGGGCGACGCGGCCCCTCCCCCAGCCCTTCCTGGTCATAGCGACCCAGAACCCGGTGGAGTACGAGGGGACGTACCCACTCCCGGAGGCGCAGCTGGACCGCTTCACGGTCAAGGTTGACCTTGACTACCCCAGCGAGCCGGACGAGCTCGAGATCCTTCGTCTCCCCCACTCGGGAGTGACTCCCTCGACACTCGAGGACCTCCGGGTGGTGTCCGCAGGGGAGCAGTTGGAAGAGATGCAGGACCTGGTGGACGACACCACCGTCTCGGACGAGGTCCTGCGCTACGTGGCGCAGGTCGTGCGCCGAACGCGGGAGCTGCCGAGCGTCTCCCTCGGCGCAAGCCCGAGGGCCGGGGTGCACCTGCTTGCGATGTCCAAGGCGAAGGCCCGGCTATCCGGGCGGGACTTCGTCACGCCGGACGATGTCTCCGTGATGGCGGCCCCCAGCCTCGCGCACCGCTTGATCCTGACCCCCGAGGCGGAGCTCGAGCAGTTCACCCCGACCGCCGCCATCCAGGCCGCACTGGCTTCCGTTCAAGTCCCCCGGTGACCCCGACACCACGGACCGCGTGGTTCGTCGGGGGCGCTGCATTGCTGTCGCTTCTCGTTCCTCCCTGGGTCGCAGGGTTGTTCGTCGTTGCCATCTTGGGGGCCTTCGTGGCAGACGCGTTCTCCGTGCGCGCTCGCCCCGAAGTGCAGGGGCAGATACCGCACATCTTGAGCCGGGGGGTGGCTCAGCCGGCTTCGTTCATGGTGCCGGAACCGTCCCAAAAGACCCGCCTGCGGCAACCCTCGACACCGGATCTCGTATGCGTCCCCCCCGAAAGCGACGGCTCACTCCACCTGGAGGTGACCCCTCTGCGTCGAGGAAGGCACCCCTTGCCGGCAGTGGCTTCCATGACCGAGGGGCCCCTGGGGCTCGGCCGCTGGTACCACGGAGCCGACGAGGCCCAAGAGGTGCTCGTATACCCGGACCTCCCGGCCGCCCGCCGGATCGCCCTCGCGGTAAGAGAGGGGCGCTTCACGGAGCCCGGACATCTCAGCCGGGGCCCCCTCGGCCTCGGCACGCAGTTCGAGTCGGTTCGCGACTACGTTCCCGACGACGACATCAGGCAGGTCAACTGGCGAGCCACCGCCCGGCTGGGGCGGCCGATGAGCAACCAGTTCCGAGTCGAGCAGGAAAGGGATGTCGTCTGCGTTGTCGACATGGGCCGGCTGATGTCGGCGCCGGCGGGGGCGGAGCGGACAAGGCTCGATGCCGCCGTAGATGCGGCGACAGCGGTAGGCCTGGTCGCGGACGTGGTCGGGGATCGCTGCGGCGTCCTGGCCTTCGACTCAGAGGTCCAGCGGCACCTCCCCCCTCGCAGGGCCGGAGGAGACCCGCTGATCCGGAGCCTCTATGACGTCGAGCCGTCCAACAAGGACAGCGACTATCAGCTCGCTTTCTCGAAGGTCGGAGGGGGCAAGAGATCTTTCGTGCTGGTGTTCACCGACCTCATAGATGTGCAGGCCGCACGCTCCTTGCTGGCCGGGGCCACTTCTCTGGCCAGAAGGCACGTCATGGCCGTTGCCAGCGTTTCCGACCCAGAGCTCAGAGCCTTTGCAGAAGGACCCGTCGACCAGGGGGCGGGCGACCCAGGGGACACGTAGCGGCGAAAGCGACCGTGGCCCGGCACGTGCTGGACGCCCGCCTTCAGGTGATCCGCAAGCTGGCCGCGCTCGGCGTGGGAGTGATCGAGGCGCCCGCCGATCGTTTGAGCGCGGCCTGCGTCGCGTCCTACCTCAGGGCGAAGAGACTGGCGCGTCTCTGACTCGAACGCCACGCCAGAAGACGAGGGCCCAGAAAGGCGCCGCCAAACCGATGCCAACGAAGAGCGCTCCCGCAACCCCGAGGCCCGATCCTGTGACGAATCCCTCGACCAGGCCGGCAAGGACGAGCCACGGCATCGTCCCGAGGATGATCTCGACACCGGCCAGCTTCGAGCGCCAGCGCGCGGCCTTCTGACGTGGCCCGGAGCAACGAGCGCCCAGCCCATCCGGAACCCCGCGGCTGCCGTCACTGCGATACAGGACAACTCGAGCCACCCATGAGGGCTTATCAACTCGATCAGGGGGCCCGCCGCTCCTGCCTCGATCGTCAGACCGGCGATGGCTCCGATGAAGACCCCGTTGTAGATCAACACCGCCGCGGTTCCGAACCCCGCCGTGATCCCCGCTGCGAACGCGAGGAAGGTCACTTGGATGTTGTTGGTGAAGATCTGGGCTGCGAACAGCGTCTCCTCCGCTGCGGGGGTGCCGAGGTCACCTCCGGTGGGAGGGCCAGAGCCCCGGAACTGATCCGGCACCACCCCTTGCGCGGCGGTCGGATCGATCATCGCCCAGATCCCGCTGAGGATCGCCGGGGCCAATAGGAAGAGCCACGCAAGGACCAAGGGGAGCGGGCGCTCGGCGATCCTTAGCCAGTACGTGTCCTTGAAGAAGTCGATCAGCGAGGACCGCCGGACGCTGCTGTCGTAAACGAGATGGCGGGCCCGCCCCACCACGTTCTCCAGTCTCGCCACCACGGGATCGCCCGGCCAGGACCTCCGCGCGAGCGCCAGGTCCGCTGCGCTCGCTCGGTACAAGGAGCCCAGCTGGAGAACCCCTTCGCGCCCGAGCCTCTCGGGTCGCCTGCCGGCACTCTCCACAAGCCGCTCGAGCGTGATCCAAGAACCCTCTCGCTCCGCCAGGAAAAGGTCTAACTTCACACGATGCATTATGAAGACCGCGTCGAGATCGTGACGCCCGAGGGCGTGACGCTTCACCTCACCCTCGCCGGACTGGGCTCCCGAGCCCTCGCCGCCATGATCGACACCCTCTTCAAGCTCTTGATCCTGGTTGCTTTGGTCGCGGCGTTCTTCGGTGGGGCGGCCGTAGTGGGGGCGGAACTATCGCTGGGGGATCCGAGGGGGGCCGTTCTGGTCGGCTACGCGATCGCGGTGGTGCTGATCTTCATCGTGAACTTCTTCTACGACGTCCTGTTCGAAACACTTGCCTCCGGGCGGACGCCGGGCAAGAAGGCGCAGGGCTTGAAGGTGGTTCAGGTCGGGGGCGCGCCGGTCCGCTTCACCAGCAGCGCGGTCAGGAACATCGTTCGCATCGTGGACTCTCTTCCCACTGCATACGCGGTGGGAATGATCAGCATCCTCGCCACATCGAAGAATCAGAGGCTCGGTGACCTTGCCGCCGGCACCATGGTCATCAGGGAGGTGAGCGGCTCTATGGAGCAGGTGTTCAAGGCCCCCGTTCCCCGCGGGGGCCGGGCCGAAGGCGACGTATGGGACGTGAGCACAGTCACCGCCGAAGACCTGTCGACCGTGCGGCAGTTCCTCGAGCGGAGATTGACGCTCACACCCGAAGCCCGGGCCCGGCTGGCGTGGGACCTGGCGGCCGCGCTGAAGCCGAAGGTTTCGGGCGCGAAAGGAGACCTCCACCCCGAGACGTTCCTCGAGCGGGTTGCTGCAGAGAAGGCGGCGAAAAGCTAGATTCCGCAGAGCTTCGATCGAACAGGGGGGAAATATGGCGCAGGTACCACAGTCCAGTTACGGCAGCCCCGGAGGGACGGGACCATCCGGACCCCGCTCCGGCTTCGGGTCACGGTTGGGCGCAGCTCTCATCGACAGCGCGATCCTCTTAGCGATAAACCTCGCTCTGATGATGCTTATGGATCGCGTTACCGCCCAGGCATTGGGCTACGGCCTCGGTGCCCTCTATTACATTGCCCTCGAAGGTGGGGCCACCGGCCAGACCATCGGCAAGCGCGCTGTCGGCATCCGGGTGATCGACTTCGAGCGGGGGGGCCCCATCGGGTTCGGGAAAGCCGTGGGCCGATACTTCGCCCGGATCCTTTCCACAATCCCATTGGGGCTCGGCTACTTCTGGATGCTGTGGGACAAAGAAAAGCAGACGTGGCATGACAAGCTGGCGACGAGCGTCGTCGTCCCGGTCTCGGCGTATCCCGTTCACGGCGGTACGGGGACCGGAGCATCGGCCCCTCCCGGCTAGGACAGAGCCCGTCGGGAGACGGGCCGGAGCAATCAACCCAGCCAGCGCACCGGGCGGCCGTGATAGCCGGAGCGGGCGATCACCTCGGTGCCGCCACCGGGCCAGCAGGTGAGGGTCACGACGGCCAGGCCGTCATCGGGCTCCCCCTCCTCGGGGGGCTCCATCCGGAGCCACGCGACCGGCCCGTCCGACGAGGCGGCTGCGCCGGCAGCCTCGATGACCTCGTGCACGCGTGCCCGCTCACCCGGCGTCATGTACTGCCGCACGATCGAGTGGAAGATCACCGTCGCGGCCCCCGTGGACCCCCGGCGCCGCACCCGCTCGAGCCACGACCAGGCGGACGCCGCCACGACCCTGACCGGCGCCGCGGACGCCCCCCGCAACGCCCCCAGACGGGCCGCCCATCGCCGTGTCTGTTACGGGCCCACCGGAGAGGACAGCGGTAGCCCGCCGGACTGAGTGGGCGGGTCCCCGGGTGCCGGGTCGCAGCCCGCCCGCTCGACAACTTCGGCGACTACCTCGAAAGGAGGTAGAGACCCCTCGAAACCATCCAGCACTACAGGGGACGCGGGTGACCCCCACGCAGCATCTCCCGCCACGTACCGATACCGGTCCCACCTGAGGTTCAAGCCTCCGCTGGCCCCCAGCTCCAACACCCTCAAGGAAGCCGGAACCGCTGCGCCACGAGGAGGAAACCGCCGAGAAGTGGCCGCGCTCCTGCCGACCTCGTTCGTCTGCACACCTCTGCCGAGCAACTCTCTCTCCTCCGAGCTGCGGTCGATGAGAACCTGACGGAAAGCGGTCCACGCTCCCCTCCGTCGCAGCCGTGCCGCCTACTGACGGATAGAAGAGCGCCAGCTCCGGCACCTTTCGTTCGAGCACCAAACGGTGGACCGCCCCCATCAGCTTCAGCGCCACCGCGGCCCCGCGAGGCTCGAACGCCACCTCCTCCATCGCCTCGAGCACCGGGCCGCCGGCCCGGCGTCCGCCGCCGCCTCTCGAAGAAGGTGCGCGTAGAGCGGAGAGCCGAGCGAAGCACAATGCCCTGCTTGCTTTCGAAGGCGTTTGGCCAGGACCTCGGAGGCGGAGCCCGGCTCGTCCAGCTCCGTCAGCGGGCACCCAGTGCGTCGACAACGTGGTCGATGCAGCGCGTGAGGCCGCGATGTCGTCGGGCTCTATGGCCAGGTACATCGCGATCCTCAGCTGATTCCGGCCGAGCTTCCGGTACGGCTCGGTATCGAGGATCCCGTTGCTGCGCAGGATCTTGGCGAGCCCGGCGGCATCGACGGAGTCCGTGAAGTCGATCGTTGCGACGACGGGGCTCCGCTTCGCCGGGTCCACCAGCGAAGGGGTGACCACTTCGCTCGCGTCGGCCCACCCGTAAAGGATCTCGGCGGACCTAGCCGACCGGCCGGCGGACCAGGCGAGACCACCCTGATCGAGGAACCACTCGAGCTGGTGGACCATGAGGAAAAGAGTCGCAAGGGCGGGGGTGTTGTAGGTCTGGTCCTTGCGCGAGTTCTCGAGCGCCACCTGCAGGTCGAGCGACGGCGGCAGGTACCGGTCGGATGCCTTCGTCTCGGCGATCCGCTCGATCCCCGCCGGTGAGCAGAGGGCGATCCAGAGGCCCCCATCCGAGGCGAATCCTTTCTGGGGGCGAAATAGTAGACATCGAAGTCCTCGGGGTCCACCTCGATGCCTGCGGCCGCAGAGGTCCCGTCGACCACCGTGAGCGCGCCGCCCGGCACACGCTGCACCGCTGCTGCAACGCCGGTCGAGGGTCTCGTTGTGCGTGAGAGCGTAGAGGTCGATGCCGGGATCGGGTCGGGGGTTGGGGTGGGTGCCGGCCTCCGATTCGATGACCACGGGGTCTGACAGGTGGGGCGCCAGTGTGGCGCAAGCGGCGAACTTGGAGGAGAACTCACCGAAGACGAGGTGCTGGCTCCTACGCTCTATCAGGCCGAAGCACGCCGCGTCCCAGAAATAGGTCGTGCCGCCGTTGCCGAGCACCACCTCGTACCCGTCGGGGAGCGCATAGAGCTCCTGCAGACCCGAGCGCAGGCGGCCGACGACGCTCTTGACACCGGTGCGACGGTGGCTGGTTCCGAGGTAGTAGGGGGCCGCCTCGGCCAGCGCCTGCAGGGCCTCGGGCCTCACCTTCGAGGGGCCGGAGCCGAACCTCCCATCGGATGGAAGAAGCTCGTCGGGTATACGGATGTGAGGCTGGTTCATGCGGTCCTTCGCTCTGTGGGGGCGGCCGACTATCCTGCAATGGACCGCTCGGAATCTAATCGAAAGGGCTCAGCCATCTCCGACAAGCGCCTCTCCCGCCGGGTCTCCGAGATCACCGAGTCGGTGACCCTCTCGATAGATGCCAAGGCAAAGGCGCTGAAGGCGGCCGGCGAGAACGTGATCGGGTTCGGGGCGGGCGAGCCCGACTTCCCGACCCCCGCCCACATCGTCGCCGCGGCCGAGAGGGCGTGCTCGGTCGAGGGGTTCCACCACTACACACCCGCGGCGGGCCTGCCGGAGCTGCGTGCCGCCATCGCAGCCAAGACCGAGCGCGACTCCGGCCTGAAGGTCGAGCCGGGGCGGGTGCTCGTGTCCAACGGCGGCAAGCACTCGCTCTTCAACGCGATCCTCACCGTCATCGACGAGGGGGACGAGGTGATCCTCCCGGCCCCCTACTGGGTCAGCTATCCGGAGATGATCCGACTCGCCGGGGGCCGAAGCGTCGAGCTGCCGACCACCGAGGCGAGCGGGTTCCGGGTAACGGTCGATGAGCTGGAGGCCGCCCGAACGGAGCGGACCAAGATGCTCCTGTTCGTGTCTCCCTCGAACCCAACGGGGGCCGTCTACCCGCCGGAAGAGGTCGAGGCCATCGGGAGATGGGCGGCCGAACACGGCATCTGGGTCTTGACCGACGAGATCTACGAGCACCTCGTGTACGGAGACGCCGTCTTCACCTCTCTGCCGACGCGGGTTCCCGAGATCACCGACCGTTGCATCATCTCGAACGGCGTTGCCAAGACCTACGCCATGACGGGGTGGCGGGTCGGCTGGATCATCGCCCCGAAGGACGTGATCGCCGCGGCCACCTCGTTGCAGTCACACGCGACTTCCAATGTCTCGAACGTCGCCCAGGCGGCCGCGATCGCAGCGGTGAGTGGTGACCTCGAGGCGGTAGCGACGATGCGGGAGGCTTTCGACCGTCGCCGGATGACGATGCACAAGATGCTGAACGAGATCCCCAGGGTCTCCTGCGTGGAGCCGGAGGGCGCGTTCTACTGCTTCCCATCGTTCGAGGGGCTCATTGGGGCCACGGTGAGCGGCAGGAAGCTCGACAGTGCGGTTGCGATTGCAGACCTCCTCCTCGACGAGGCGAGGGTTGCGATCGTCCCGGGAGAGGGCTTCGGTGCCCCCGGCTACGCCCGGCTCAGCTATGCCTTGGGCGACGACGACCTCATCGAGGGCATGACCCGCATCGCGAACCTGCTGTCCTAGGCGCTGCCCTTCATCCTGGCGCGAGCTAGGGATTCGAGCACCCGCAGGTCCCGCTCGAAGGTCCGCTTCATCAACGGCTTGAACGCCGTTATCCCGACGGCGCCGAGAGCCCCCATCGGGGGATAGAGCTCCTCGCGCCAGAAGAGATGGGTGCGATCCTCCCCGAGGGCGGTGAAGTACATCTCGCCCCGACCGGAAACCCAACCTGTGTGCTCTATGACGAGCCGCCGGTTCGGCTCCCAGCCGGTGACCCGGACCTTGTCGCGGGTCGTGATGCCGCCGATGGTCACCGTCGCCTCTCCCTCGACGCCGACCCCCTCGCGGAAGTCGCTGGTGATGACGAAGTCGCCTGCCTCCAGCATCCAGTCCCCCTGGTTCTCCCAATCGGTGATGAGATCCCACGCAACGGGCGGGGGGCAGGGGAGTGTTTGCGATATCTCGATGACTACGGGCCAACCCTTCTTGAGTCCCTTGGGCAGCTCCATGTCACCCATGCTCGCACAGCCGAGTCGGAATACGCCCCCCTCACCCTCGGTTCGAAGGAAGTGCAAAGCGGTCTAGACATGAAGAGGGTGAGCGAGATGGCTGAGGCACGCTGGAACGGCAAGTTGATCGCCAAGAGCGATGACACGATCGTGGTCGAGGGCAACCACTACTTCCGATCGAATCGGTGGAACGGGGATTACCTGGAACCGAGCGACACCCACACCACGTGCGCTTGGAAGGGCGAGGCCAGTTACTTCTCGCTAGAGGTTGACGGCCAGCGGAACGAAGATGCCGCCTGGTCCTACCCGTCGCCCAAGGAAGAGGCGTCGCAGATCGAGGGCCGGGTCGCTTTCTGGAAGGGCGTGGAGGTAACCGCCTAGCCCCTACTCCGTCAGCTTGCTGCGGAGGAGCTCGTTCACGATGCCGGGGTTCGCCTGCCCTCGCGCCTTCCTCGACCTGACCGACGAGGAAGCCGATCGTGCCCATGTTCCCAGCACGAACCTTGGCCGCCGCGTCCTCGTTCGCGGCTATGACCTCGTCCACGGCGGCTTCCAGCGCACCGGTGTCCGAGACTTGACGGAGGCCCTTGGCCTCTGCCACCACGGAGGCGTCGTCCCCGGTTTCGAACATCCCTTGTAGGACCGTCTTCGCCTGTTTGCCGGAGATGGTGCCCTCGTCGACGAGCTGGATCAGGCCGGCAAGTTGCCGAGGCGCGATCTTCGAGGACGTCAGCTCCTGCTGCCTCGTTCAAGAGGCCGTAGAGGTCGGCGATGATCCAGTTGACGACCTTCTTCGCCTCGCCCGGATAGGCGCTCGCGGCCGTCTCGAACCAGTCCGCTGTCGCCTTCGTGGCGGTCAGCACCTCGATGTCCTGCTCGGTCAGCCCGTAGTCCGTGACGAATCTTGCCCGCCGCGCCTGCGGCATCTCGGCAGTGCCTGCCGGATCCTCGAGACCCATTCCTCGCTGGCTCGAACGGGACCATGTCCGGCTCCGGGAAGTAGCGGTAGTCGAAGGCGAACTCCTTGTCCTAAGCGAGGAGGTCGTGCCGTTCTTCTCGTCGAAGAGACGCGCCTCCTGCACCAGTGACTCCCGCCACCAGCGCCTGCCTCTGACGACCCTCTTCGTACTCGAGGGCGCGCCGACACTCCTGGATCGAGTTCATGTTCTTCACCTCGACCTTGGCGTTGCATCCCCGGCCCCTTGGGCCGCACGGAAACGTTCGCGCCGACGCGCATCGAGCCCTCCTCCATACGCACGTCCGATACGTCGAGGGACTCGAGGATCGCCCTCAGCTCGGGAGACGAAGGCGCGCGCCTCGCCGACCTGATGTCCGGCTCGCTCACGATCTCCACCAGAGGGGTACCGGCGCGGTTGAAGTCCTCGAGCGAGTACTCGCTGTCGGCGATGCGCCCCGTGCCCCCGACGTGGATCGATTTCCCGGTGTCCTCCTCGAGGTGCACGCGCGTTATCCCGACGCGGTGGGTACCCCACGGCCCCTCGATC
The DNA here is from genome assembly GCA_030448085.1 of Actinomycetota bacterium. Next base: position 13,275 of record JAUJNU010000044.1, read on the forward strand.
TCTACGTACCCGCGCGCGCCCAGCGGGTTGTCGTACTGAGAGATCTGATAATTCTTCGGCATATCGGGATAGAAGTAGTTCTTGCGGTGGAAGAGTGAGTACGCAGCTATCTCGCAGTTGAGAGCGGCCGCGATCCTCATCGTGTATTCGACCGCTTTCTCGTTCGGCACCGGCAGGGAGCCGGGCATCCCTAGGCAGACGGGACACGTGCGGGTGTTGGGCTCGCCGCCGAACGAGACTTCGCACGCACAGAACATCTTCGAGCGAGTCGATAGCTCGACGTGCACCTCCAGCCCCACCGTCGTCTCGTACGGATCGGTCAGCACATCGGTCATAGCGGTGGCCTCATGGCGGGGTCGGTGGCGAATCCGAGGTCTTGCTCGAAGGCGTACGCGGCCCGGAACATCGTCTTCTCGTCAAGGCTGCGAGCGATCAACTGCAGGCCGACCGGCAGACCGTCGTCCGGGGACAGCCCGCAAGGGATGCTGATCGCCGCGTTACCGGCGAGGTTGACCGGGACGGTGTACACGTCCGAGAGGTACATCGCCATCGGGTCCCCGGTTCGCTCCCCCACCTTGAAGGCGGTCGTCGGTGACGTCGGGCACGCGATGAGGTCGACCTCGGAGAAAGCCCTCTCGAGATCTCGGATGATGAGCGTGCGCGTCCTCTGGGCCTTGCCGTAATAGGCGTCGTAGTACCCGGCCGAGAGCGCGTAAGTGCCGAGCATGATCCTGCGCTTCACCTCAGGCCCGAACCCCTCCACCCGGGTGCGGGACATCATCTCGACGATGTCCTTCGCCTCGCCGCTGCGGTAGCCGTATCGCACCCCGTCATAGCGGGCGAGGTTCGACGAGGCCTCGGCGGGAGCGATCACGTAGTAGGCGGATATCCCGAAGTCGAACGAGGGAAGCGAGATCTCCTTGATCGTCGCACCGAGCTTCTCCAGGCGGACGTAGGCCTCTTCGACCCGCTGCTTCACGCCCGGCTGCGAGCCCTCGCCCTCGAACTCCTTGACCAAGCCGATCCGAAGGCCTTCGATGCCACCGTCGATCCCCTCGAGGTAGTCGGGCAGGGGTTCCGGTATCGAGGTGGCGTCGGATGGGTCATGGCCCCCCGCCATCTGAAGGAGCGCGGCGGAGTCCTCGACCGTTCTAGTTATCGGCCCCGCTTGGTCCAGCGAAGACGCGAAGGCGATGATCCCGTAGCGGGACACGAGCCCGTAGGTGGGCTTCAGCCCGACGAGCCCGCACAGCGACGCCGGTTGCCTCACCGAGCCTCCGGTGTCGGTGCCCCAGGCCCAGGGGACCCCCCCGGCCGCGACGAGAGCCGTGGAGCCACCGCTCGAGCCTCCTGGGACCCGGTCCGTGTCCCATGGGTTGAGGGAGGGCCCGAAGGCGGAGTTCTCCGTCGAGGACCCCATGGCGAACTCGTCGAGGTTCAGCTTGCCGAGGGACGGGAGACCCGCCGCCTGGCACCTCGCCACGACGGTCGAGTCGTACGGAGGCACGAATTCCTCGAGGATCTTGGAGCCCATCGTCGTGCGCACCCCACGGGTGATGAAGATGTCCTTGTAGGCGATGGGAACACCGTCGTAAGGAGACAGGGTGGTCCCGGCGGTCCGCCGCTCGTCCGCAGCTCTGGCGGTCTCGAGCGCACCCTCTCCCGTGCGTGCGAGGAAGGCATGGATCTTGGGCTCGACCTCCTCGACCCGGGCGAGAAGGGCCTCGGTCACCTCGACCGAAGACACCTCACCGGCCTCGAGGGCGCGCGCCAACTCGGACGCGGAGGCCCAGATGATGTCCTTCACGCCCCGGTGTCCTCGACGATGCGCGGCACGAGGAACCGTCCGTCTTCGGGACGAGGAGCGTTCGCTATCGAGTCCTCCTGAGGCAATGAGGGCCGAGGCTCGTCCGGCCTCATCACGTTGCGTAGCGGCAACGCATGAGCTGTAGGGGGAACCCCATCGAGGTCGAGGGCCTGGATCTTGGCCGCGTGAGCAAGGATCTGGGTCAGCTCCGAGCCGATCTTCTGCCGCTCTTCCTCGGACAGGTCGAGCCGGGCCAGCCGGGCCACGTGATCGACCACTTCCCTCGTGATGTCCATAGGCGCGAATCTTAGTGGAGGCTTGTGCAACGCCCTTTCGCCCCGGAGCCACTGTTTGCTACGGTTCGGGCATGGCCTTCCCCCGCAAGCT
>JAUJNU010000045.1 GCA_030448085.1 Actinomycetota bacterium
TCCGGACATCACATCCAGGAGGGCGGCTGAGTCCACGACGGTTCGGGCGATCGACCCCACCGTCGAGAAACCATGCCAGTGCTCCCCGAAACGCGGCCCCACAGATACCCGGCCCCTCGAGGGCTTGAGGCCGAACAACCCGCAGCAGGACGCCGGGATCCTTATCGAGCCCCCACTGTCTCCTCCCTGCGAGACGGGGCACAGGCCGGCCGCCAAGGCTGCGCCTGCGCCCCCGCTCGACCCGCCCGGCGTCCTCGAGGTGTCCCAAGGGTTTCGGCAGTCCCCGTTCAGCACGGACTCCGTCACCGGCACCGTCCCGAACTCTGGGGCGTTGGTCTTGCCGAGGATGATGAACCCGGCCTCGCGGATGCGTTTCACGAAGGACTCGTCCTGATCGGGGACGTAGTCGGCGAGGAGCTTCGTCGAAAGGGTGGTGCGTATGCCGGCCGTCTCGTGCAGGTCCTTGATCGAGATCGGGACGCCGTGGAAGGGGGGGAGGTCACCTCCAGCCGCGACCGCGGCCGCCGCGGATTCAGCGGCGCTGAGAGCCTGCTCTGCGGCGACCGTCACGTAGGAGTTCAACTCGCCGTCGAGCTTGTCTATCCGCCCGAGGTAGGTCTCCACCAGCTCTACCGGGGACACCTCTTTCTTGCGGACGAGCTCCGCCTGCTTCAGAGCGGGCAGGAAAGCGATGTCGGTCACGGTGCCTCCTCGTGGGGTTCGAAGCCCGGAGCGTACATGCGCTCAGGCGGGCCGGTGGGGGCGGGTGAAGTCCCAGATGAAGCCGATCGGGTCGAACCCGAGGCGGCCGTAGAAGTCTTTCGGCCAGTCGCCGTCATCCGCAACGAGGAACACGAGGTCGCAACCTTCTTCCTCGGCGCTCGCCGCCGCCGCCCGGACCACCGCGTCGGCCAGCCCCCGCTTCCTGTACGCCTTGCGCGTGTAGACGTCCTCGATCTGAGCGATGCCGTTCTCGGAGTAGAGGTCGCAGTAGGCGCCTACCACTCCGTCTTCTGCGACCCCACCGAAGTTCCTGAGGTTCGTGACGGAGTCGATCGCCTTGTGGCGGTCCAGCAGCTGGTTGATGATCTCCTCTTCCTCCGGCTCCCCCGTCCACGGCCCCCCGTCTTTCATGGAGAGCTCGCGATGGGGCCTCATCTCGTCCCAAGACAGCTCTTGAACCGGCGGAGAGGCCACGGGCTCGATCGGGTGGTGCAGGGCCATCAGGACCAGCTTGTCTACGGTCCAGCCGAGCCCCCTCAGGTGCTCGACGTAAGGCTCGCCGGGCGCTTGGGCGTCGACCGTGATCCTCCGGTGATCGAGCCCGGCAGGCCCCTGGATGCGCTCTACCTCCTCCACCAGCTCCTCTGGTTGCGGCAGGGGATCGAGAGCCAGATCCAAGCGCAGGAAGTTCAGCGAGTACGCATACCGGAGCTCGTCGTGGAAGAAGGCGGTCCCGAAGCGGGACGGGACGGAACGGGTGCTGAGGCGCTCCTCCAGGGAGCGCATGAAGGAGACCGCGCGCTGCATCTCATCTGGGGCCGCCACTGGGCTCAGTCGAGCGCGGCGCAGATGGCTTCGGCTACCTCGTCGGTTCCTGCGGGTGCTCCCGCAGGCTTGAGGTCGGGCGGCCTCACCTTGCCTTCGGCGAGAACCCGGGCGACGGCCCGTTCCAGCCGGTCGCCCTCCCTGTCCATGCCCAGGTGGCGGAGCATCAGAACCCCTGAAAGGATCATCCCCATCGGGTTCGCTATCCCCCGTCCGGCGATGTCGGGGGCCGACCCGTGGGTCGGCTCGAACACCGCGTAGTCCTTACCGAGGTTCATGCCGGGCGCCAGCCCGAGCCCGCCGATCAGCCCGGCGCAGAGGTCCGAGATGATGTCCCCGTAGAGGTTGGGCAGGACGATGACGTCGAGCTCCTCGGGCTTCCACACGAGCGTCATCGCCAGCTCGTCCACCTGCTGCGCCTCGAAACCGACGTCCCGGTACTGCTCCGCGAGCCGCTCTCCGGTCTCGAGCCAGAGGCCGTCGGAGAACTTCATGATGTTTGCCTTGTGCCCGAGCGTCACCTTCCTGCGGCGATGACGCTTCGCGTACTCGAAAGCGAACTCCACGATGGCGGTGGTGGCGGAGATCGAGATCGGCTTCACGGAGACCCCTGCGTCGGAGGCGACCGGGAACCCGTGCATGTACTTGAGGTAGCCCCGCAGCTTCTCGAGCTGCGAGCTCCCCTTCTCGAACTCGATGCCCTCGTAGAGGTCCTCGGTGTTCTCGCGCACGACGACCAGGTCGATCCCTTCGAACCTCGCGGGGACCCCCGGGTAGAGGCGGCAGGGCCGGATCGAGGCGTAGAGGTCGAGCTCCTGACGCAGCGCTACGTTGATAGATCGGAAGCCCTTGCCGACGGGCGTGGTGACCGGGCCTTTGAGGGCCGTCTTGTTGTCCCGGATCGAGGTGAGGACGTGCTCGGGGAGCGGGGTCCCGTGGCTGTCTATCGTCTTGAGGCCCGCGTCGTGGACCTCCCACTCGATCCCGGCCCCCAGCGCATCTATGACTCGGCGTGTGGCGCCCGACACCTCGGGGCCTATCCCGTCTCCCGGGATCAGCGTCACTCTCGGCATGCCACAACCATAGTGGCGCTGGAGACGGCTGGGCACTTTCGCGACCTCAGATTGTTATAGATGAGCTCGCGAGGACCAGCTGGAGTTCATCCATAGAAAAAGGGGGGGGCCTAGTGGCCGTTTCGGCTCGTTCGTCAGGCGTGGACAGGTATTTCCGGATCACCGAGCGCGGCTCTACGGTTCGGACCGAGGTCGTTGCCGGTTTCACGACTTTCATGACGATGGCTTACATCCTGTTCCTGAACCCGCTGATCCTGAACCTCGTGCCGGACAGGGAAGGCGTGAGCCTGGACCCCGCCTCGGTCCTCACCGTCACCGCTCTCGCGGCCGGCATCATGACGATAGCTATGGGCGCTTACGCCAATTACCCCTTCGCCATCGCTGCCGGGCTGGGGCTGAACGGGGTCGTCGCCTTCCAGTTGGTGGGAGCGAACGGGCTTTCCTGGCCGGAGGCCATGGGCGTTGTCGTGGTCGAGGGGATCATCATCCTGGTCCTCGTCCTGACGAAGTTCCGACAAGCCGTGATGGAGTCCGTCCCATTGCCGCTCAAGCATTCGATAGCGGTGGGCATCGGGTTGTTCATCACGATCATCGGGTTCGTCGACGCCGGGTTCGTCACGACCACCACCCAGGCGAACCCGCCGTTGCAGCTGGGGACCGGCAACGAGCTCCAGGGTTGGCCCGTCTTCGTCTTCCTGTTCGGCCTCTTGCTGATGATCTTCCTGTTCACGAAGCGGGTCCCCGGAGCGCTGCTGATCGGCATCCTCGTGACGACCGTCGTCGCGGTCGTGGTTAACGAAGCCTTCCTCGAGGGCCAGGGCTTCTCGGGCGCCGCCAACTTCGGCAAGGTGGCCGACATCCCATCGAGTGAGAACTTCTCTTTGATCGGCAACTTCTCACTGGGTTTCTTCGGGCAGATGGGCGCCATCGCGGCGATCCTCGCCATCTTCACCCTGATGCTCAGTGACTTCTTCGACACGATGGGCACGATGATCGGGCTAGGCCGTGAGGCAAACCTGCTCGACGAGAACGGCCGCCTTCCGAACACCGACCGCGTCCTTCAGGTCGACTCGGCGGCTGCCGCTGTCGGCGGGCCTTCTCGGCCTCCTCGAACACGACGTACATCGAGAGCGCCTGGGCATCGCAGCCGGGGGCCGCACTCGGGCTGGCCGCGATCGTCACCGGGCTCCTGTTCCTGTTCCTGGTCTTCTTGTCGCCGCTTGCTGCGATCATCCCGTTCCAGGCCGTTCTGCACCGGCCCTCGTGGTGGTCGGTTTCCTCATGTTGCGGATCCGGAGATCCCCTGGGATGACGTCGAGGTTGCGCTGCCGGCGTTCCTCACGATCGTCGTGATGCCCTTCACGTACTCGATCACGGTGAACGGTATCGGTGCCGGGTTCGGTCTCCTACGTAGCCCATCAAGCTGACCCGTTGCAAGGCGGCCGAGGTCAGGCCGATGATGTACGTGGCGGCCGCCGCCTTCGTCGTCTACTTCGGCATCTTCTACGTGAGGGACCTCTGACCTAAAGCGCCGAGGCGTCTCTGTGGGTGGACGCCCCTTCGTAGGGCGTCCAGCTGGGGCAGCCTCAGGGCCGTGAAGAACCTGTCGCTGTCGTGCTCGTTCTGTCTCTGCTGGTCGCTACCCTGCCCCGCACACGCGGAGAGCCCCGCCGATCGGTGCGGCTCCAGGGTGGCTGATCCCACCCGTCGACGCCGAGGTGATCCGGGGTTTCGACGAGCCGATGGCCCTTACGGCCCCGGGCACAGAGGCATCGACCTCGTTCCCCCGGGACGGCGGTGCGAGCCGCAGCCGCCGGAACCGTCGCCTTCGAGGGGCAGGTCGGGGTCATGCACGCCGTGACGATCCTCCACGACAACGGGTTCTCCACGACCTACAGCTTCCTCCGGGAGACTCTCGTCGAGAAGGGGAGCTACGTGACGCAGGGGCAGTGGATCGGGCGACAGGCTTGCTGCACTACGACGCCGCGGGGCTGCACTTCGGCCTCAAGATGGAGAGCACGTACCTCGACCCTGCCCCGATGTTGATGCAGGTCGACGCCTCCAACGCGATCCGTCTCGTTCCGATCCCGCCCCGAGGGAGCGCAGGAGCGGACGCAGCAGCCGGCCTGCCTCCAGCCTCGGGACCTGCGGATCGCCGCGCCCCCAACCGGAACGTCGGGAGATAGCGATCGCCGGCATCGGCAGCGAGACCCAGGGAGGGGTCTCGGCCGAGATCTACGAGCACGGCCCGGAAGAGCTCGGCTATCCAGCGAAACGCGTCTACAACTTCTCTTACAGGGGGATCCAAGGCAGTCGCCTGCACGAGCCGTATGAGACGACCGATACCTTCGGCGACTTGAGGGGCGCCGCTCTGCGGCTACAGCGGCTGGTCCAGGAGGTCGGGCGCAGGCATCCGGGGCGGGACGTCGACCTCATTGCGCACTCCCAGGGGGGGATCATCGCCCGCACCTACCTCGCGCTGATCGCCCCGCGCTCGCCCATCGAGGTTCCGGCGATCGACCACGTGATCACCTATGCCAGCCCTCATACAGGTGCACCCGGGGCCGGGGCGGCCGTCGCTCTGCGGGAGGGAACCCTGATCGGGGGGATCTTCCTCGACGCGGCCTCCGGGCTGTCTCAGGCCGGGGCTCCGATCCCGGACCCGAATTCGACGGCCACCGCCCAACTTGCGCCGGGCTCGGAGCTGCTTGGATCGCTCGCAGCCCAGGATGTGAAGTGGGGGACCCAGGTGCTGGCGCTCGCGATCCCGAATGACGTGGTGGTGCCGGCGGACAAGGCGCTGTGGCCCGAGAAGTCGAGCCGCGTGGTGCCACCCAAAGGGGCGTGGGGGCATGAAGAGATCGTCGCCTCGGACGCCGCCCGAGGGATCGCCTATGACTTCCTGAGAGACCTGCCCCCGACGTGCCCCGGCGGCTGGGACCTGTTCGGGCCGCTCGGCGGCAAGGTCATCGGCGCCGCCGAGTCCGCCGTCCCGTCCGCGTACAAAGCCTTCGAAGGGCCGTCCGTCTTGGTGAAGAAAGCCCTGAGTCTCGTCGGGCGCCTGCTGTGAGCGACGCTGCCGGAACAGAGAAGAGCCCCCTCCGCTGGGGGGGGATGGGCGGGTAGCGGAGGGGGCTCGAGCTGTGGTGCCGTTTGTCTACGAGATAGATTATTAGCCATCTGCAAGCACTTTGCATCCCGCTGGGTGGGAGAAAACCGAGGGCTTAGTTGTACCTCACGCACAAAGACAAGGGCGCAGCGCCCCGCGGACCTAGGATGCGGAGGATGGCGATGAACAGGCTACCGCTCGACGCCCCGGGGGCAGAGGGTGAATTCCGGCGGGTGGAGGTAAGGCGCAGCCCCCGGCGAAAGAAGACCGTGACCGCCGAGATCGTCGGCGACGCACTTATCGTCTCTCTCCCCGAGCGGATGTCCCTCGCCGAGGAGCAGCAGTGGGTGACCCGCATGACCGCCCGCATGTCGGCCCGCAAGCGGCGCGACAGGCTGAACTCGGCCGGGGCCCTCAGGCGGAAGGCTGAGGAGCTGGGGGACAGGTACCTCGACGGGATCCGAGCCGAGAGCATCGAGTGGGTCGTCAACCAGCAGTCACGGTGGGGGTCCTGCACCCCCTCTGAGGGCTCGATCCGGTTGTCGATAGCGCTGGCGGAGTTCCCGGCGTGGGTCCGCGACTACGTGATAGTCCACGAGCTTGCGCACCTGCGGGTCCCGGACCACTCATCCCGTTTCTGGGACCTCGTCTACAGGTATCCGCTAACCGAGAGGGCCCGTGGCTTCCTCATGGCCAAGGGGATCGAGGAGGGTTAGCCCCTCTTGCGCCAGACCACGATGTTGGTTTGGCCCGCCCGTTCCAGCATCCCCACGGCCAGCGCCCCGCGGACCCCTTTGCCCAGCGGGATGACGATGGGGGTCCCGGCTATCTCGTTCGTCCTCGTCCAGAGAGTCTCGACCGGGATCCTCGTTGCCCCGGGCACGGAAGGCGCCCCCGGGTCCGCCACGTCCAGCACCCACCCCGTCGGTTGTTGCGGGCCTGTGGCTAGATCCGTCGAAGAAGGGGTCGTGTTGGCCGCGGCCCAGCGGTTGATCCCGTCCCTGAGGAAACCCGATACGGCGAAACCCTTCCCTCGCAGGCCGGCTGCCGCGGCTTCTATGTCGCCGCTCTCGGACTCCAGGAGGACGAGGCGCACCTTGAGCGGCACGCAATCCCTCGCCCTCTGTGAGGTCCCCGGGCCGAACTCGTATTGCAGGGAAAGTGGTTTCCTGGGATGTGCACGTCGAAGTACGCGCCGACGTGGCGAAGGTCGACGTAGGCGCCACCTGCCGAGACCTGGGCAGCAGCTTCCTCGAAGTTCAGTTCCTTGAGGGCGCCTACGTTGAGGCTCACGACCGGTAGCTATATCAGAACCTGGGCATACTGGAACCATGTTCCCCGTCCTCTTCTTGCTTCTGCTGGTCCTTCCGATCGCCGAGCTGTACGTGATCGTTCAGGTGGGTCAGCAGATAGGGATCCTGCCGACGATCGTCCTCCTCATCGGCGTGTCCGTGGTGGGGGCTTGGTTGCTGAAGCGCGAGGGCCTCGCGACCTGGCGGCGATTCCAGGCGACGATGCGGCGGGGGCAGGTTCCGGCCAAGGAGGCCACCGACGGTGCTCTGATCCTGTTGGGTGGCGCCTTACTGATGACCCCCGGCTTCATCTCGGACATCGTGGGGTTGATGTTGGTGCTGCCGCCGACGAGAGCCCTCGTCAAGAATGCGTTCAGGCGCTTCATCGGGGGGATGGTCCTCAAGCGCGCCGGCGCCCCCGGCTTCGCGGCATACGCGGGAAAGCGCATCTACGACACGAGGGCCAGCCGGACCCGCTCCATGCCAGCCGAGTCCGTCCCCCCACCACACCCAGAGGAGCCGACGAATTGAGGGAAGGGGCTCAGAGAGCGGAGCCCGGCCCGGTTTTCTTCTCGCGCGGCAATGTGATGTCGCGTGGCCTGTTCTCCGGATAGTTGCTCACCGGGCCCACATCGCCCTGCTCTGGGTATGCGTGCTCGTCGTAGTGCTCGCTGGATGGGACGTACTTGCCGATGCGCACCCTGGTTGTCTCGGGATACTCGCCGACGTGAACCTCGACGCCGAGTGACTCGCCGGCCTTCTGCGCGTCCTCGACCGAGTGATAGACCCACCGCTCCCACCGTCCCCTTGCGTCTACGAGAACCAGCTGGGCTTCGTTGAGCCCGATCCGTATCACGACGGCCTCGGTGCCCTCCGCGCCGAGTTGAGCGATGAAGTCCTCGGGGCGCAGGATCCGCTGGGGGAACTCCTCTTTTCCTTCGAACGGCCATGCCCGGCTCATGTCTGTGCCTTCCTTCGCTAGATGACGAGGCCACCGTCGACGCAGAGGACCTGGCCGGTGACGTAGTTGGATTCGTCCGCCGCGAGATAGACGAACGCGGGGGCGATCTCCTCGGGGGCGCCGTAGCGACCAAGAGCAAAGCGGGCGAGCCTCGGCTTGGCGGCTTCCGCATCTTGGATCAGCGGCTCGGTCATCGCGGTGAGGGCGGCGGGGGCGATCGCGTTGACGTTTATCGAGAGCCGTCCGAGCTCCTTAGCCCATGTCTTCGTCAAGCCGACGATCCCCATCTTCGCGGCGGCGTAGTTCGACTGGCCGACCGCGCCCAAGAGGCCGGAGGCGGAGGTCACGTTGATGATCTTGCGGTGACGAGGGGTGCCCTCCTCGGCTTCCTTCTTCGCCAGCTCTCTCCAGTGACGAACGAAGGTGCGGCCGCAGGCCCAGGTCCCCTTGAGGTGGACGTTGATCACGGCGTCGAAATCCTCTTCGGACATGTTGTGGAGCATCTTGTCGCGAAGGATCCCTGCGTTGTTGACGAGGACATCCGCTCCCCCGAGTGCCTCCATCGACGCCGCGAGGAGGGAGTCGGCCGCGGCGACGCTGCCGATCGGCTCGTGGTGGGTTAGAGCGGTGGCCCCGAGGTCCGAGATCTCCGCTGCCACGGCGGCGGCTGCATCGGGGTTGACGTCGTTCACGACCACCGAGGCCCCTTCTGACGCGAATGCGATGGCGATAGCGCGACCTATGCCGGCCCCCGCCCCGGTCACTACACACCTTTTGCCCTCGAGCCTCGCGGTCATGGCGGCATCCTACGCGAGCGTCCTATGGGCGAGGCTCGCCTCGGAACGGGAGGTGCGCCCAGTAGGATTCGCACATGGACGAGCCGAAGAAGGTCCCACTAACCCAGAGCGCCTACGACCGCCTGAAGGATGAGCTAGCTCATCTCGAGGGGGAGGCGCGCGAGAAGATCATCAAAGAGATCGCCACCGCCAGGGCCCACGGAGACCTCAGTGAGAACGCCGAGTACCACAGCGCCAAGGATCAGCAAGGCCTCCAGGAGGGCCGGGTTCGGCAGATCCGGTCGATGCTCGAGAACGCCCAGATCATCCAGACACAAGACGACGGGGTGGTGGCGCCGGGGATGCTGGTGACGATCCAGTTCGCGGGGGACGAGCCGGAGACCTACCTCCTCGGCCTAATGGAGGAAAGGACCGGCGGACACGACGTCCTCACCCCCGACTCGCCTCTCGGCCAGAAACTGGTGGGGAAGCGTCAGGGCGACAGGGTGACCACGAAGGTGAGGGACCGTGAGTTCGAAGTGGCGATCATCGAGGTGACTGCGCCCTAGGGATCGGTTAGCTACGGGCGGCGATGCCCGCGGCGACGGATTTCACCGTCGCCGGCTTGCGGGAGTACACCTGGACCAGAACCGTGTCCCTGAAGAAGAAGAAGACCCTGTGCAAGCCTTTCTTCGTCGCCGATCTCGAGAAGTAGACCTCGTGTCCCCCCAGGTAAAGTGTCTCTGCCTCCGCAGACTCGGTCATCCCGATCACAGCTGCGTCCTGGAACTCATCCACGAAGTCGCTCGACTCGAGTTCCACAGAGATGGCGATCACCGTCGCCTGATCCGGCACGAAAGGCCGCTTTGCCGGCCGTGAACTCGATTTCTCCTCGACCGCCTGTCTCACGGTGATCTTGTACAGGTGCTCGCCCACCGACTGGTTGAGGGACCGCCTCGCCTCCGTTCGCTCCTCGAAGGGGAGTGGCTCGAAGTCGAAACCTGGGATCGCCTTGAAGACCGAGAGCGGCTCGATCGGAGTTGGAGGAGGGCCCTTGGGCGTGGGGGAGGCGGTGGGGCTGGGGGCTGCGATGCGCTCCCGTGCCTTCGGCTTGGAATCGGAGCAGGATGCGCTTAGGAGCGACAGGGCCGCAAGGGCACATGACAGGCTTACCTGCCGGGACCCCGGCTTAGGGTTTCATATCCGCTCTCATCGTGCCTGATGATGGAGCCCCGGCGACTACCAGTCTCACTGCGGTGAGGGCGAGAGGGTCCTCCTTCACCTGGCCGCTGATCCCGACGATGTCGGCGGAGAGGCCTTCCGCCAGCATCCCGGTGTCTTCTAGCCCGAGGAGCGCAGCCGCATCAACCGTGGCGGACCGAACGATCTCCACAGGGGAGTAACCCGCTTCGGTCATCGCACTTACCTCGAGCGGGTCTATGCCCGGTTGTGGACCGGCGTTGCCGAGGTCGGTGCCGTACACGACCCGGCCCCCGGCCGCCCGGAAGCGTCGGAGGTTGTCGATGGCGCCTTGCAGCTCCGCCCCCGCCCGACGGACAACGTCGGGACGACCGTGACCTCCTGCCGCACCATCTCCTCGATCGTCTCGTCGGGGATCGCCCTGTTGCTCATCAGCATGTGGGCGAGCTCGTCCACCCCCGCCTCGAGGGCCTTGTTCAGCTCGTCCAGGCCCCAGGATGTGGGCGGTGACCGCCAGATCGCCGGCATGCGCCGCCTCGACGATCGCCCGCAAGGTCGGGGCGCGGAGCGTAGGGCCGACAGGGGGATTGAGGGCCACCTTGATGACGCTCGCGCTGCTGATCTGCGCCCGGACGGCAGCCGGAGCGTCCTCCGGCTGCCTCACCACGAGTCCCGTTCCCGGTGGCGCCCACCCGGCCCTGGCAGGTAGCCCTTGGGGCGGTCAGCATCTGTCCAGCTGCAACGATGAGCGGCCCCTTGCGTGACCCGGCTCGCGCGAGCGATCGACCATCGGCCAGATGAGCTCCGGGGCCAGGCGAGGTCTTCAACGGTGGTGACCCCACCGTGGGCCACCTCTCGGGGCTCCAACCCCATGTGCACGTGGGTGTCGATGAACCCGGGCATCAGCGTCAGCCCGGCCCCCGAGATCTCGGTCGCGCCCTCGGGCGTCGGGACCTCAGAGGAAGGCCCAAGCGCCAGGATCCGGCCGGCCTCGACGACGATCGCCGGGTCCTCCAAGGGCGTCAGCTCTGGGCCGACGAGGGCCGTTCCCCCCCGGATGACCGTCACGCTGCTTTGTGCCATGGTCACAGGCTCACCCGAGCAGGACGCGAAGGCAAGGGCTGCGAGCATGAACCAGACGTTCGACTTGTGGCGCATCCTTGACATCGTGCCCGGTCAGGTAACTTAGGAGTTATGGAGCCGGGAGATGTCATATGGGACGGAAAGATCGGGTCGACGCATCTGCGCGTCGGGGTCCCGCACGCGGAGAGCATCATCGCCGAGTGGGACAGCCCCCGCGGCTCTCGTCACAAGATCTCTGATTCGATAGAGGAATTCGAGCGAGCAGTCCTCTTCCAACTACTTCTTGGGGCGGGCGAGACAGACCCCAAGGCGACCGACGAGGTCCTCGCGGCCGTCCGCAAGGCTCAGGAGGAGCGGCCGCGCCGTGGCCCTGACCCCGGGATGCAGCGCCGTCGCAAGAGCCCGAGGGCGAGGCAGCATCGCCGCTCCCGCACCCAGCCCAGGCGCCGCTAGCACCTCCGTAGGGTCCCCATGAAAGACGCGCCCCCCGACGCCCTCAGGGTGCAGACGGTCCTTGGCGCCCTTGCCCGAGGTGTCCTCGGCAAGAGCTACGTGCCGGAGGTACCGGAGCGGGTCCTCGCCAGCCTTGCGATGGTTCCCTCTGAGACGGACCGCAACCAGATCCTGAAGACGCTCCAGATCCTCGACACGAAAGCCGGTGCCCTGGCCCTCACTGGGTCGCCCACTCCCGTGTCGTGGCTCAGCCCCGGAGACGCGGAGTCGCTCATCAGGAAGTGGCGTCGATCCAGGATCGCGAAGCAGAGACAGCTCGGGCTGTGGCTGGTGGCGTCCTCGACGACGGCTCTCTACAGCTACCCCGGGCCGGTGTGGGACCGGATCGGTTACACGGGGCCTCTCGGCCCTCCGCCCTCAGAGCCGAAGCGGTTGAAGCCCCTGACCCTCGAGCAGGACGAGGTGATGAGCTGCGACGTCGTCATCGTGGGGTCGGGGGCCGGAGGTGGGTGCGCCGCCGGTCTCCTTGCGCAGGCGGGATTCGACGTCGTGGTCCTCGAGAAAGGCGGCTATCACTCGGAGTCCGACTTCCACCACGTCGAGCCGCGCGCCTACGCCGACCTCTATCTCTACGGGCAGCAGCTGGCGACCACCGACCTCGGCTGCCAGGTGATCGCCGGCTCGACCCTCGGCGGCGGGACGGTGGTCAACTACACGACCTCGTTCAAGACGCCCCCGCACGTCCTTGCCGAGTGGGCGCGGGTGTCGGGCATCGGCGCGTTCGTCTCGGGAGAGATCGAAGCCTCGCTCGACGTTGCGGCAGAACGTCTCGGCGTCACGACCGAGGAGAGCGCTCCGGGCAGGCGGGATCAGCTGATGGAGGAGGGGCTGAGGAAGCTCGGATGGCACGTGGACGCACTCCCGCGCGCCGTGCGTGGCTGCTCCCAGGATGCCTCCTGCGGATTCTGCGGTTATGGCTGCCGGGTGGGAGCCAAGCAGTCGACGATGCGGACCTACCTCGAGGACGCGGCCGCGGCCAAAGCTCGGATCGTGGTGGGCGCCGACGTCGAGAAGGTAACGATCCGAGACGGCAGAGCCACAGGGGTGGAGGCGGTCTCGGCGGGCCACCGGCTGCTCGTCCACGCGAGGGCGGTGGTGGTGGCCGGCGGGTCCATCGAGAGCCCCGCTCTGCTCCTGCGCTCCGGTCTCGGCGGCGAGGTCGGCAGGAACCTCCATCTTCATCCCGGAACCGGCATCTTCGGCGTCTTCGATGACGGCGTCCGGATGTGGGAGGGAACGCTTCAGGCCCGCTACTCCAACGAGTTCAAGAAGTGGGGGGACGGTTACGGGCCGATCTTCGAGACCGTGCCCGTCCATCCCGGGACGGGCTCGTCGGCGGTCCCATGGACCTCGGCGTCTGAGCACGCCGCGCGCATGGAGCAGTTCGACAAGATCTCGCTCTGCGCCGTGCTGCCTCGCGACAAGAGCTCGGGCAGGGTGACCATCGGACGCGACCGGAGGCCGCGTATCGACTACAGGATCAGCCGGGAGGACGAGAAGCACCTCGTCGAGGGTTCGATCGCCGCCGCCGAGGTGCTGGAGGCGGCGGGAGCGAGGGAGATCTACAGCCTGCATTGGAAGAGGCCGCTCGTGTACTACCCGGGCGCTGGAGGCTCGCATGCCCGGTGGGCGGAGGAGATGAGGCGGACGGGGTACGGGAAGGGCCAGACGACTTTTTTCTCCTACCACCAGATGAGCTCGTGCCGGATGGGGGTCGATCCCGCCACCTCGGTCGTCGGCGCCGACAACGAGACGCATGAGGTC
>JAUJNU010000046.1 GCA_030448085.1 Actinomycetota bacterium
CGCCGCGCGGCGCAGGGACTGAGCCCCCGTGGGTCTTGCCCTGGGGATGGTTCACGCCCGTCTTGCCGCCGAGGGCGGCGTCCACCTGGGCAAGGAGCGTCGTCGGGAAGTGCACGACGGGAAGCCCGCGCGCGTACACAGAAGCCACGACGCCGGCGAGGTCCGTTACCACCCCGCCTCCAACCGAGACGACGAGGTCGCCGCGGTGGGCCGGCGCCGAGGCGAGGGCGTCGAAGAGGTCCGAGGCAGGCTCGAGAGCCTTCGCTCCCTCTCCCTCTGGCACACGAAGCACTGCGACGTCGGCTCCGGTAGCGGCCAGGGCCTCGGCCACGACGGCCGCGAGCGGATCGAGGGAGCGGTGCGTGATCACGAAACAGCGCTCCGGACGAAGGTCCTCCAGGAGCGAGCCGGCCCTAGCCAAGAGACCATCGCCGACGAGCACGCTGTAGCTCCGGTCCCCGAGCGGGAAGACCACCCGATGCACCCGGGGTTCGGCGGTCCTTAGCAGCTCCCCTGCGAGTGCGAGCGCCAGGTCTGCGGCATGCCCGGCCGCCGGGATCGTGGTCAGCGCCGACCGCTCGTAGGACTGGCGGCGCTGTGCGTAGAGCTCCTCCAGGCCGCCACCGGACAGCAACGGCCGGGCCCGGTCGCCATCGAGACGTCGCAACGCCTCCTCGAGACTCACATCTAGGTGGACGACGTGGTGACGGGACGCGAGCGATCGCGTGGAGTCGTCCAGCAGAGCCCCTCCCCCGGCGGCGATGACCACGTCCGGCCCCGCCAGGGCCTCGGCCATGACGGAGCGCTCGAGCGAGCGGAAAACCTCCTCACCCTGACCCGCGAAGATCTCGGGGATAGGGCTCCCCGCCCGCTCCTCTATCAACCGATCGGTGTCGACGAACCCCAGTCCGAGTGCCTCGGCGAGGAGGGGGCCGAGGGTCGACTTCCCGGCCCCCATGAAGCCGGCGAGGACGATCACCTCTCGCCGCGCTCGCCGACCCGCCCGAGATAGCGATCGACCGAAGCCTTCAGGTCACCCACCGTGTCACCCCCGAACGTCTCGAGCAGGGCATCTGCGAGGACGAGCGCCACCACCGCCTCGCAGACCACGCCGGCAGCAGGAACCGCACCGACGTCGGTCCGCTCCTGGAAAGCCTCGGCCGCCTCGCCCGTGCTCATGTCGACGGTCCGCAGCCGTTTCTTCAGGGTCGACAGGGGCTTCATGGCCGCCCGCGCTCTGAGGGTCCCGCCGATGGTCATGCCGCCTTCGGTCCCTCCGGCGCGGTTCGTCAATCGCTCGAGGCCCGGCACGATCTCGTCGTGGGCCCGGGAGCCCGGCAGCGCGGCCCCCGCGAACCCATCGCCGATCTCCACCCCTTTGATGGCCGGCACCGCCATCAGGGCTGCGGCGAGCCGTCCGTCGATCTTCCTGTCCCAGTGCACGTGCGAGCCGAGACCGGGAGGCACGCCGTAGGCCAGAACCTCCACCACGCCCCCGAGCGAGTCCCCTTCCTTGGCCGCCGCGTCGATAGCGCGGGTCATCGCCTCCGTCGCCTCCTCGTCCGCGCATCTGACGGGGGAGGCGTCGATCCGTCCGAGGTCGCCCGGGGTGGGAGCGGGTTTGTCACCCGGCACGGCCACGGAGCCGATCGAGACGACGTGGGAGAGAACCTCGACGCCCACGGTCGCTAGAAGGGCCTTGGCGAAGGTGCCGATCGCCACGCGGGCAGCGGTCTCCCTGGCGCTCGCCCGTTCGAGGATGTCCCTCGCGTCCTCGGTGTCGTACTTCAGCATCCCCGGCAGATCGGCGTGCCCCGGGCGCGGCTTGGTCAGAGCGCGGGCCCCCGGCTTCCCCTCGGCAGGCATCACGTGAGACCACTTGGCCCATTCCGAGTTCCTGATGAGGACCCCGACGGGAGAGCCGAGGGTGCGGCCCCCGCGCACGCCGGACATCAGCTCGAGCTCGTCCCGCTCCACGTTCATGCGGGGGCCGCGCCCGTAACCATGCCGGCGACGACGAAGCTCATCGCCGATGGCGGCCACGGAGACCGGCAGACCGGAGGGAAGGCCCTCGATGATCGCGACGAGGCCGGGGCCATGGGACTCACCGGCGGTCAGGTACCTGAGGCGCGTCATCGCACCATTCTGCCTGCTCTATGCCGGCGGGTCGGGCTTCCCGGGCGGTGCGGGGTCTTACTTGAGGATCTCTTCGCCCTCACACAGGGTGAACTGATCGTCTCCGAAGAGCATCGTGGCGCAGTTGCCTGAGGCAGAGAGGAGCTTGAAGTTCTCCGCGAAGACCTCTCCTTCGTCCACCGTGTAAACGGACCCGTCCACCTGGACCTGGGCCCGGGTCTCCCCTCCGTCCACGAAGACGTCGATCAGACGGACGGTGTGGCCGTCGATGTTCTGGCCGCCGCCATCGCCAGGGCCGTTCCCGTTGTCGCCCCCCGGCCCGCCGTCGGGGTCGTTCCCATTGGTCCCGTCACCGTCACCGTCACCGTCACCGTCGGGATCGGTCCCATCCCCGTTGGGATCAGCCCCGTCACCCCCGTCACCCCCGTCGGTCCCGTCGCCGTCCCCGCCGTCCGCGTTCGGGCTGAGGTCGATGAGCGGGTCGAAGGGATCACGACGGGCGAAGACCTCGAACGTCTCGACCGGGTCATTCTTATCGTTGTCGTCCGGCCCGAGGGTGGGCTCGACGAACGGCTCGGTCGTTTGGTCCGGCAGCGGGATCGCAAGGGGGTCCGGCTCCTCGGCCCCCCCGCCACGAAGGAGGAAGAACCACACGAGGATCAGCACGAGGACGAGAGCCCCGAGGATCATGAGCAACTGCCGGGGGGTGACGCTCTGCTTCGCTACCGATTCCTCCGTGCTGGACATCGCTCTACCCTCCCCCGCCGGTAGTGGGTGTGCCCGTGCCGGACCCGTCGGTCGTCGTGGTGGTGCCGGGGGCCGGGGCCACGCCGACGCCGGCTCCCTCCGGAAGCTCAAAGAAGATCCGGGCAGTGATCTGCAACGAGATGGTGCTTTCCTCCGTGACCGGATTCACCGTCGAGGACATCGCAACATTGTCTATCCGGAGAGCTCGTTTCAAAGTGTAGAGCCTGCGAAAGAAATCCTGGATCGAGAAGTAGCCGCCCTGCGCTTCGATGGTGACGCGGATCTGGGCCACCTGAGCCCCCTCCTGGGGCGTCTGCGGAAGCTCATTAGTCTCTGTGTTGACGTCCACTCCGGCGTCTTCAGCGGCCTCCTCGACCTGGAAGACGAAGTCCGCCTGCTGCGGGGTCGACGGCACGAAGCGCTGGATCCGCTGCAGCTCGGCCTGCCGCTGGGGGGCTTGATCCTGCAATTCCTGCAAGTGCGCGAGCTCGGCCCGCAACACCACGGTCCGCTGCTGCGCCGCTTCGACCTGAACCCTCACGTCCTCGAGCTCCGCCCGGCGCGGCCGGATGAAGAAAAAGAAGAAGATGAGCAGAACCACGAGCACCCCGGCAACGGCCGCGATCATCCGGGTCCGCGGGCTCATGGGGTACCTCGTTGGAACCGCCCGCTGAGCGCCTTGGGGCCCAACTCGATAGTGCTGTCGAACGTCACTACCTCGGGCCCACCCGTCCCAGTGCCGACCTCTGACTCGGATGCGCTAAGCAGATAAACGGCCTGCACGTCGATCTTCTTCGCGAGTCCCAACCTGATGAGCCATTGGGCGACGCCGGACATCGAAAGGGAGCTCCCCGAGAAGGCAACCCTCCCGGACGGGGGCAGGGGCTCGATGTCCACCGGGGCGGTTTCCGTCCCTACGGGTACCTCTCCCTCGGTGAGAGCGGCGGAGGCGGTCAGATTCGTCAACCACACCTCTCCGGGTACGACCAGGGCGACCTCGGTGAGGATCGCCGGCCAGGCGAGATCTCCAGCCATCACGGTGACGAGGGCGGCCTCCTTCGCCTGGACCTCAGCCTCGAGGTCAGCGAAGACCTGCAGGGTGGCGATCTGGGCCTGCAGACCGGTGTTCTCGGACTGGGCCGCCTGAAGATTGCCCTGCTCCGTGGCGATCTTAGACCCGAGGATCATGAAGTACCCCACGAGGGCCAGGGGTAGGAAGGCCCCGGCGAGCAGCACCAGGAGAAAGGTTTCGCCGCTCCCTTCGCCGGGCGGCATATCTCTCCGGTAGAGTCTACGCGGCGCATCATTTGGCGCTCCCAAGGGCCAGGCCGATGGCTTAGCGGAGGCGACGGGCTCGACGTGGGCGACCTGCTCCTCCGTAAGCCCCGACTTCGAGACGTCGAGCTGCGATAGAGGAGCGGCCCGCTGTACCGAGATCCCGAGTACCTCTTCCGAGGGTGGGGACCAGCCCCGAGTGAGCGAGAGCTCCACCCGTGACGATGACCGAAGAGACGAGGCCGGCGTCCTCTTGAGACGAGTAATAGTCGATCAAACCCCCTGATCTCATTCACCAGAGAGCCCACCCGGGGCGCGAGTATCCGGTGTCGCTTCGGGCGGCCCGACGCCGTCCCAGATCCAGCTTCACCGCCTCCGCCTCATCGAACTCGAGATCCATCTCGTTCGAGGCGCAGTCGCCAATGTCATCTCCGCCGATGAGCAGGATGCGGACGAATCGGGGCTCTCCGTTCACGTGGACGATGATGTTGCTGACCCCGGCCCCTACGTCGATCACTGCCTCGGCCCCAGCCACACCGGACTCGAGCCTTGCCGCCGGGCTCACCGCTCTTGCTACGGCGAAGGGCGCGAGGGTCGACCCCGACCGGCTCCAGCCCCGCCCCGGCAACCGCGGAGACGAAGGAATCGATCATGTCGGTCGCCGCGGCGACGAGAAGGACCCGCATCATGTGCTGCTGATCCTCGGTCGTGTAGTCGTCGTCCTCTGCAAATCGAGCTCCGGCATCCTCCACCGGCATCGGGATCTGATCGGCCACCTGGAACCTGGTGACTCCTGAACTCCTTCTCCTCGAGGAAGGGGAGAGGTCCATCTGCCTCACGACGACACGCTGATTCGCGACACCCACTACAGCCCGCTTCGAGCGGATCTTAGCGCCGCTTCCACAGCTGCGAGACGGCCTGCGAGACGGCGTCGGCCTCCCCTTATCTCTCCATCGACGACGGCGCCCGGAGGAAGAGGCACCTGCCTTGAAGGGCGCGGCTGGCGCCACCTCTACCCGTGGTCACCTGCGCCGCCCGCACCGCCGCTGGTCCCGATATCGAGACCTACGGGAGGGGACGCTCCGAAAAGGCATCAGATCTCCTCTACCCAGACGGTCCGATCCGTGAGGTACCTGTCTACGTCGGACCGCCTGATCCGGTAGTTCTTGCCGACACGTATAGCCGAGGAGTTGGCCCGATTTGATGAGCCGGTACACCGTCGTGACATGTTGAAGCGCACGCATCACGGCCGCTACCTCGCCCACGGTAAGGGGGCTCCCGGAAGTCCCGATCCGACATCTGCAAGCCTTTCAGTGCTGCACGCCAAGGCGTGGCTTCCCCGAACCCTCCGCTCGAAGGGTCTCATTCAACAACTATGCACAACGTTAGTCAAAGGTCAAAGTCGACCTCAGAAGTGCACAGCTTGAGTCTTACACAACGGTAACTTCGTCCAGAGGCCGTGGGGACCCCCATACGGGGAATATAGCCCCCAGTCGGGGGAGGTGCCACCTATGGGCACAGGAAGGAATCGCGACCTAGCGGTCGACTTCGCTCCATTGACCCGGCGGCACCTTCAAGAAGGTGGTGGGAAGTTCTGCACCCAGCACGCATCCATCGTGACGAGTCACTGCTGCCGCCGAAGGATGCCGTGCCCCCCACATTGATCGTGCCGTTGAAGGTCATCTTCCCAGTGGTGTTGAAGTCCCCGTCCGTGAAGATGGCCCCGTTGATCATGTCCCCCCCGGCGCCGATGTCACTGAACCCTCCGTTGCGGACGTCGACGAGCACCGAGCGACTGAGGGCGGGGTCGAGGTTGCAGCCCCAGACGCTCCCGTCCCACGGGAAGTTGTTCTGGGTTGGGGTGCCACTCCGGTACTCGACGTAGACGACGAAGTTCCGCACCCCCGCCGTCTGGAGTTGTCCCAGCGCGGTGACGAAGGCCGCCTGGCTGTAGGTGAAGAAGGTCCCCTGCCGGAAGCATCTGATGTCGCCGGGATCGCCTGCCGGAGGCGAGGGCCCCGGGGAAGGAGCAGAAGATGCCGGAGGACTGGGCCGCTTCCAGATAGTCCTGGTGAGGAGGCAGGCGGCTCCTCGAACTGGAAGACCGAGGACCTGGGGTAACCGGAGCGGTCGGATCGGAGGCGGTGGTCGGGCAACCGCCTGTCGATCGGTCCCGCTCCTACTGCGCCTTGGCTGTCCCAGACCGATCGCCCCGGCGTCTTGTCGGCGAGGCAGTTCTTGTAACCGGCCGGGTTCAGCGAGGAGCCGGTGAACTCGGGGTAGAGCTGAGCTGCAGAACGCTCTGTTGGCCCGCGTGAGCAGCAGCCCGGGCCGGGTCATTAAGGTTACAGCCGACCACTCCGTCCGGGTAAAAGTCGCTCCTCTTGTACTAGGACTCGTTCCCCTTGAAGCTGTCGTTGATCCGCTCGGTGATGATCCCGCGGGCGACCATGCTGACGTTGTTGTAGGCGCGATGTGCCTTGAGGATGAAGTTGTTGGCGAAAAGCCCCACGGGAATGCCGATCGGCTCGACGGAGATGATCTGCCGGATCACCCGGACGGCATCGGGAGGCGTTCCCCGCGATGTGATGACGAAATAGGTGAGGTCTCCCCCCTGGCCGGGGTGGGGGGTCGTGGGCCGGCCGGCGCAGGCCGCGGGCGGGAAACGATCCACCGGGTTCGACGCGAACGGGTTGTAGACGGTGAGGGAGGCGGTGAACTGGCCGTTCCCGACCTTGCCCGGTGGGATCGTGAGAGGGGGGTCGCCGCATCCCGCCCTGTTGAGGTCGTTGTAGGTGAGGGCGCCCCCCTTGCCGATGTATCTGATGAATCGATCCACCCCAGCCTCGGCATAGGCCAGGGCCTCCGAGGCTTTCCTGTCGTCGCGCCCTTGCCGGAACTCCTGGATCGTCGAGAAAGCCGCTGCGGACGAGACCGCTGTCATGACGGCGCCGATGAACAGGACCGTCACCATGGCCACGCCACTCTCGCGCCCGAGACTGCTCCTCCTCCGTCGGCCCCTCGGGGTCATCTCCGGTTCCTCAGCTGGGCGGTCGTGTAGAAGGTCGAGGTCGAGTCCCCGACCTTGACCGACAACCCATACTCGATCCCGTCTATGAAGCTCAGCTCCGCTGCGTCCAGCGCGCAGTTGTTGTTCCCGACGGTGGATTGGTCGAGCTCGACGGTGCTGGTGACACCATCGACGGCGGTCGTCACCCCGCAAGCAGTGAGCGCCTTTTCGTACTCGAGCCTGCTGCTGGTGTAACGGAAGACGTCCCTGCAGGAGCCGTCTGACCGCCTGAGGCAGTCGACGCCGCGCGTGAGGACCTCGACGTTGGACCCGCTCGTAACGTTGATGGTCCCGTTGCCCCCGGGGGCGGCGACGAAGCTGTAACGCAGCGTCTCGTAGCTGCCGCTCACGCTGGAAGGGGTCGCCTCGATCACGCCGTCGGCGTTGAAGTCGGTCTGCACCTCGTAAGACGTCGGCGTCGGGTTGTTGAGGCGGCTGGCCTCGCGCGCATCCCTTACCATCCGGTTGAACCCGAGCCTCCCCTCCTCCGAAACCCGAACCACGTCCTGAGTCGTTTGGGACCCCCTCACGGAAGAAAACATCACGCGGTAGAAAGCCACGCTCGTAAGCGACAGCAGGAACATGACCACCAGCAACTCGACCAGGGTGAACCCCTCCTCGCTCCGATCAGACACGGTTGTCCACCGTCTCGCAGGAGACCTTCCCGATGCTGATCGATAATCCCGATTCTGGGTTCGCGGGATCCGTCCTCGCCGTCGCGATGTTGAGGGCCGCCGGCATGCTGACCTTCGAGGTTGCTCCCTCTATCAGCGAGGTGATCGTCGGGATGCTGTCCATCGCGCTGATGTACCCCCGCTTCCCATTTTCGGGCTCGTCGAACAGGTAGACGCTTCCGTAGACCGGATCGTTGATGATGATCCTGGGATTGCCTCCTCCTTTGATCTTCTGAAGCTCGTCAGACAGACCGGGCGTAGTGGAGCCAGATAGCGTCAGCTTGTCGTAACCGGGGCTGGCCCCACCCGCGCTGCCGGCATTGAACGATTTCGAGTAGAAGAAGTCCGCCGACCACGTGCCGCTGGCTATCGCTCCGGACGCCAGGCCTGTGGACCTGCAGGTGATGTCGATCCGCATGTTCACCACCTTGACGATCCCTTCGGGCTGGAAGGTCGTCGGGAAGAGGAAGATCTGGGGGACCTGGGTGAAGACGCGCGCCTCTACCCTCCGACCGCTCGACGGTGAGATGGGGGTGCTCTCCACGTAGGTGTTCCCTCCCAGCCTCTTGTCGGAGCTGGTGCCGGACGGGCGCCGGACCGAGAAGACCCTGGCCCCCGGAGCGAGGCGCAGAGCGGACTGCGAGGTCGTGTCCGCCTGGTTCGTCACCCAGAACTCGTCCCCTGATCCTTGGTTCAGCCCGAAGCTCCCGGCTGCTCTCGGGAGCTGGTTGCTAACCCCCACTCCGGGGGCGCGGAAGACGAAAGAGCTGAGCGGCTCGTTCGCGGTGGTGGTGGTGGCCCCCGCTACCTTGTTGGCGGGGGCGATGGTGACTCCTGTTGGAGCGTCCATCTCCACTCCGGGGGCCGTGATCGCCGCGGTAGGTGAGGCATCGGGAGGGGCGCGAAGGAAGGATTGCGCCCCGACCTTCTCCACAGGCGCCGCTCCTGGCAGGCCGCCACATTCCCTGCCCGCCAACACCATCGAGGCGGCCGAGCTCTCCTGGTCGGCGGTGGCGAAGTTACGCAGGGAGCCCACCGAGACCGAACGGCCGGCTACCGCCCGGAGATTGCTGGAGCAGCCCACGGTGTCCACGTAGGACGTGATCGCCTGCGCCATGAAGTCGATGGTCGCCCGGGCCCTGATCTTGTCGGGGCTGCCGCGACGATCGCCGAGCAGGGTCACGAGCTGGAAGGCCCTCTTGGTCCCCCCCTGGGTCCACTCCACCGTGACCATCATGTTCATCAGCTGCGCAGCGGGCGCGGCGCTTGCCGACGTGTAGCCGACGAACGGCGCGAAGGGCTCATACACCTCGGGGTTGCTATTCAGCCTCGGCCTCACGTACTGGGCCGAGTAGGTGACCTGGAAGCCGGCCGGGATCCTCGAGGTTCCATCCGAGTTCTTCGGAGGACACGCGAGGGCGCCGCTTGCGGCAGGCGTAGACGTCGTGGGCGTGCAAACCGTGGTGAAGCGGGGGCCGCACGGCACGAGGGTCCCCTGTGGGGTCCTCGCCGGTGGGTCCGTGCAGGAGGGGCCGGTCGAGTACCCAGGCCCCAGGTCGGGGAAATAAAGATCGGAGATGTCCCTGTTGGGGGCCGAGTCGTAGTAAGGCAAGCCCCGGATCCGCTCCATGTACTGCTGGCCGAGACTCTTCCCGACGGTGAAGGAACGAGAGAGAGCGGCTCCGCGGAGCGAGCTCGCAAGGAGCGGCGCTATCCCCAGGACCATGATGCTGAAGACCGTGATGGCCGCGATGACCTCCACCAGGGTGAACCCTGCCTGAGGCTTCTTTCCGAGGCGACGCAACACGCTAGCTGCTCGCCTCCACTCGACCGGTGATCGGGGAGACGGTGACCGTGCGCGTCTTCCCTATGGAGGGGTGCCTGAGGGTCGTGGAAGCCCCCGTGGCGCTCCCACGACCGAAGAAATAGATGAACCTGTCGCCCCCCGCGGCTTCGGGGATGCTCGCGCAAGCCGACGCCACGTCTGAGTCCGGCGACGGATCGGCGGAGGCGGCCGAGACGATGACGCCGCTCTTGAATCGGAGCGAGGTGATCTGCCTGCACCGGGGCGTCCTCCTGGGGTCATACTGTACGACGCCCCAATCGGAAGACCCCGGCCTGATGCGGATCGAGTAGATGCTGGGATGCGTCTCCGAGACCACCCTCTCCTGCACCTGACGGAGCTGCGAGACGAGCTCGCCCTGGGCGCTCTTCACGCTCTGCGTCAACCAATAATTGCGCAGCCCTCCGATGGAGAGGACGGAGATTATCCCGATGAGGGATATGACCACGAGGGCCTCTACGAGCGTGTAACCCCGCTCGTCCACCTGCTTCGACATGGTGCTTTCCGCTCTCTTCATCTCATTCTCTTCATCTCATTGGCATTATCGGCAAGGCTCTCTCCTACTTTACGCGCCGCGAGAAAAGAAAAGAGGGGCCCCGGGGGGCCCCTCTTCTCCGTGTGCCTCTCGCCTTCGCTAACAGGCTCCCGGAGCGGGCACTCCTGCCGCGCTCTTGAAGCTTGCCGTCTTCCAGGCACCGGGGTCCTGGGAGTGAACCGACTGGATGCAGAACGAGTTTCCGTCGACAGCCGGTGTAACCGTGACAGTCGCATAGGCCGGGGTTACGTACCCCGCCGCGTTCAGCTTCACTAGATCCAGACCCGCGTACGAGCCGTTGTTGCCGGCGGCGTAGGTCTCTGCCGCCGTTGCAGCGTCACGCAGCGTGGACTGCTGCTGTGACTCCCAGCCCTTCTTGCGCTGGTTGAGGAACACCGGGATCGCGATCGCCGCCAGGATGGCGATGATCAGGATCACTACCAGGAGCTCGATGAGGGTGAAGCCCTCTTCCTTACGCTCCTTCATTGCGTGGAACCGCTGGAACATCCAGCATCTCCTCCTTCCGTCCCCACAAGCCAGATTCAGGGACATCGTCTCGTTCAATGCAAACTGCCTGCACCGAACGGCCCGCCCTCCGGACCGTCACCTCGTTGCAGGTAACCCGGCTGACCCACCATGGGTCCCGTGGTTTTGCGCCCCCGCCTTCCAACGGGTTTGCCTTTTACTGCGCTACAGGTTTCCTGGCTTGCATGATGAGTATCGGTACTCGCAAAGGCAAGCTTTAACGCCAAGTTTCAGTCTTTCAGAGGAACCAGGTTCCATTTCCTGGTGGAACTGGCGCGGTAGCGCCGGCCCGAAGGCCGGCGCCCCATGGACTCGACGGTTGGTCGTAGTTACTTGATGAGGTCGAAG
The DNA here is from genome assembly GCA_030448085.1 of Actinomycetota bacterium. The sequence continues at coordinate 11,154 of JAUJNU010000046.1, forward strand.
ATCTTGAACATCGGCATGTACAGCGCGATGACCATCGCCCCGACGATCCCACCGAGCACCGCGATCATGATGGGCTCGATCAGGTAGGTCAGCGCTTCGGTGGTCGACTCGACATCCTGGTCGTAGAAGTCGGAGATCTTGTCGAGCATCTCATCCAAAGCCCCTGTGTCCTCGCCGACGCCGATCATCTGGACGACCATCGGCGGGAAAACGTTGTGCTTGGACAGGGGGGAGGCGATCGTCTCACCCGACCGCACGCTCTCCTTCACGTCGGCCGAAGCTCGCGCCAGCACCTCGCTGCCCGTGGAGTCCTTGACGATGTCGAGGGCCTGGAGGACCGGCACGCCCGAGCGGAGCAGCAGCGCCAGCGTTCGCGTGAAGCGCGAGACCGCCACCTTCTGGAAGAGATCACCGAAGATCGGGATCTTCAGCTTGAACTTGTCCGCCCGGAGCCTGAAGCTCGCGCTCGAGACCCGCAGGCGCTTGTACGCGATCGTTCCTCCGATGGAGCCCACGATCATGAGCGGGACCATGAACTTGGCGCTCTTGCTGAGAACGAGAAGGATCCGCGTCGGCAATGGCAGCGTGCCGCCGAGGCCGGTGAACATGTTCGCGAAGGTCGGGACAACGAACAGGAGCATGATCGTCACCAAGAGGACGGCGATCCCGGCCACGACGATCGGGTACGTCATCGCGGACTTCACCTTCTGGCGCAGACGATGGTCGGCCTCGTAGTTGTCGGCCACCCTCATGAGGACGGTGTCCAGCTGGCCACCGGTCTCACCCGCCTTGATCATTGAGACGAAAAGATTGTTGAACACCTTCGGGTGCTTGGACATGGACGCCGAGAGGCTCGAGCCCCGCTCGACGTCGTCCCTCATCTGCCCGATGGCCTTGGCAAGCGTCGTATTCTCGGTCTGCTCCGAAAGGATGCTGAGCGTCCTCAAAAGCGAAAGACCAGAGTTGATCATCGTGGCGAACTGACGCGAGAAGACCGCAAGGTCCTTCAGCTTCACCTTTTCGGCGCGGAGCCTGATCTCGGTCTTGGCAGAGACCTTGGCTTCCTTCTTGATCTGGACCGGGACTAGACCCTGGGACCGGAGCCTCTTGGCCACCGCCCCTTCGCCGTCGGCCTCCATCGTCCCGGAGACGACGTTTCCTTCTCGGGTTCGCACCCTGTACGCATATGAGTCGGCCATCGGTTAGCCCTTCCCTGCTAGACGGTTGAATTCCTCTGGGCGATGGCAGCGCTCGAGTGCCATGTCGTATTGCACCTTGCCCTTCTTCACGAGCTCGGCCAGGTGCTGGTCCATGACCTGCATGCCGTGCTTACCGCCGGCCTGCATGGAGGTGTAGATCTGGTGCGTCTTGCCCTCTCGGACGAGGTTGCGCACAGCGGGGGTAGCGACGAGGACCTCGGCAGCAACGGCTCTCCCCTTCCCGTCGGCCGTGGGGATCAGCTGCTGCGACACGATCCCGGCAAGCGTTCCTGCGAGTTGCACCCTGATCTGCTCCTGCTGATGGGGCGGGAAGACGTCGATGAGCCGGTCTACCGACTGGGGCGCGTCCTGGGTGTGGAGCGTTGCGAAGACGAGGTGACCTGTCTCGGCGGCGGTAAGGGCCGTCTGGATGGTCTCGAGGTCTCTCAGCTCACCTACCAGGATCACGTCGGGATCCTGCCTCAGCGCGTGCTTAAGAGCCGCCGCGAAGCCGTGGGTGTCTGTTCCCACCTCCCGCTGGTTCACGACCGACGCCTTGTGGTTGTGGAGGAACTCGATCGGATCCTCGACGGTCATGATGTGTTCCAGACGGTTCGAGTTGACGAGGTCGATGAGCCCTGCAAGGGTCGTCGACTTACCGGAACCCGTGATGCCGGTGACGAGACAGAGGCCCCTGCGCAGGTTGGCGAAGTCCTTCACCGCCGGGGGGAGCCCGAGCGAGTCGAGGTCTTTGATCTCGAACGGGATGAGGCGCATCACGGAGCCCATCGAGCCACGCTGCTGGAACACGTTCACTCGGAACCGCGCCACACCAGGCAACGTATAAGAGAGGTCCAGCTCGAGCCTCTCTTCGAAGATCTCGCGCTGCTTCTGCGTCAGCATCGAGTAGACGAGCTCCTGCAGGTCCTTCGGCAACAGCTTCCTGTAACCCTGGAGCGGACGAAGCTCACCGTTCAGTCGCAAGGTCGGCGGAAGCCCGACGGTTAGGTGGAGGTCGGATGAG